>CALXUT010000010.1 GCA_944391755.1 uncultured Clostridia bacterium | reverse complement strand
ATACATTTATTGTCTTATTCTCCTTAAATTTATATAAAAAAAGAAATTTTTTTAAATTATAGAAAAACTCTTGCATTACTAAGTTTTTATTGATATACTTTTATCATAAATTAAAGTAATTAAGGATAAATGTATTAAATAAATATTCGTTTTTTTAACTTTTATCAAATAGAAATATAAAAACCACACAGTATGCAATGCACACTGTGTGGAAATTGGGTTTACAGAAGGTAATTTCTGTTCACGTAAAAGAACATTACTTCATAACTATCTGTGAATTCAAATTCTTCGACTCTATAAAGCGGTAATGTGACTTCTCCTTTGGAAGTAGTTATAACAGCATCATCTTTTCTATACTTATTCAAATTATTCCAATCGCTTCTAAATTCTCCAAAATGCTTACCTAGTTTTTCTAGTTCTGCTTTTTCGACATTATTCCCATAAATTAGCAAAAATTCCATATTCCATGGTCCAGAGTGAAATATTTTTTCTTTGAAGAGACGAAGTTGTTTAAAAGTTCCAATAGGATCTGTTTCCATGTCTTCATATTCTCTATCAATCGGCAGAAATACATATCTCCTCATTGTTATGACATCTTTGATGTCAAGCATTTCAAGGAACAAAATAATTAACTTCAAACTGATAGAGTGGTCAGGCAAATTTTTTGTAGTACAATCCCATGTTGCTTTAAGAAGAGCATACTTATCAAAACATCCTTTATTCTCTTCTTCCTCCGTCATGGGCCTGCTTCCATCCGTTTCGTAAACCATCTGATGACCACCAGACAAGAACACTAGGAAAATAATAAAGTACTTAATCGCATCAATATCAGAAATATCTTCGCAATTTCTTTTGTCGATTTTAGTCATAATATTTTCCACTAGTTTTCTTACACCCATATCATATAGATACAGGTACTCAACAGAAATAAGCTTTCTAACAATTTCATATGCCTCATCCATCATGTTTTTCAAAGACATATCTTTACCAATTCTTTGTAAAACATTATTAGCTCGAATTGGTGTTCCAGGAATTAGTCCCCAGAATTTTTCCATTACCTCCTTTTCCTTTTTAGGAAGACCTTTTACAGTATCTTCAAGTGCTTTCATATCAATTCTAAGTCTCGGAATACTCACATCTTTTAAAGGTTGCCGTGCTCTATTAATATATACGGCTAAGTTTTCCATTGCCTTTTCGTCATAGGCCACAGACTTCCTTTTCTTCCCCATTTTTTTCCTTCCTTTCGATACTCAAATGAGTTTCTTGATACAGAAATACTATAATAGTATATCATATGTTTACATAAATTTAAAGCTTTTTTGTTAATTTTTTACACTTATTATCTAATTTAATTATATTTTCTTGATTTTTTTTATTTTTGAATATATAATTCATAAGCAAGAATAAAAAAGAAAGCAAAAAATTTTATAAAACAATTTAATAGAAAGGATAGACTTATGGATAAAATCATTAACAAAATTGCAGAAGAATTAAATATAAAAAACACACAAGTTGAAAATGCTGTAAAATTAATAGACGAAGGAAATACAATCCCATTTATTGCTCGTTATAGGAAAGAAGCTACAGGTGGATTAAGTGATGAAATTTTAAGAGATTTAGGTGAAAGATTATCGTATTTAAGAAATTTAGAAACGCGTAAAGGTGAAGTCATTAAATCCATTGATGAACAAGGAAAATTAACAGATGAATTGACGATTGCAATAGCCTCTGCAGAAACTCTAGCTGAAGTTGAAGATTTATATAGACCATTTAAACAAAAGAAAAAAACAAGAGCAACTGTTGCAAAAGCAAAGGGATTAGAACCTTTAGCAGATATCATTACTGCACAAGAAGAAACAAAGCCAATTGATGAAATTGCAAAAGCTTTTGTCAATATTGATCGTCTTTCAGAAGAAGATAAACAAAATAAAGACAAAGTTGTCTCATCAGTAGAAGATGCCATCCAAGGTGCTTTAGATATTATTGCAGAAAATATTTCTGATAATGCAAAATACAGAAAATATATAAAAAAGGTATGCTACAGAGAAGGTACAATCATTACGAAAGCTGCTAAACCTGACGAAAAATCAAATTACGAAATGTATTATGATTTTTCAGAATTAGTACATAAATTACCTAGTCATAGAATTTTGGCTATTAATAGAGGTGAAACAGAAGAATTTTTAAAAGTTTCTATCGAAAAACCTGAAGATAAAATTTTATACTACATGCAAAAAGATATTATCAAAGGAAATACACAATTTAAAGAAATGTTAGAAAATACGATTTTAGATGCTTTTAAAAGATTAATAGAACCATCCATCGATAGAGAGATTCGTTCTGATTTAACGGAAAAAGCTGAAGAGAAAGCCATAAAAGTTTTTGGGCAAAATGCAAAACAATTACTATTAAGTGCTCCTATTAAAGGAAAAACGGTTATGGGGTTTGATCCAGCTTATAGAACAGGTTGTAAAATTGCGGTAATAGATGAAACTGGTAAAGTTTTAGATACTGCGACAGTATATCCTACAGCTCCACAAAATGATGTTGAAGGAGCAAAAAAGACATTATTAAGTTTAATAGAAAAAAATAATGTTAACCTTATTGCAATTGGGAATGGTACTGCATCTAGAGAATCAGAAATGTTTGTTGCAGATATGATAAAAGAAGCTAAACATGAAGTATCTTATGTTATTGTTAGTGAAGCTGGTGCTTCTGTCTATTCTGCTTCAAAACTTGCTACAGAAGAATATCCAGATATTAATGTATCTATTAGAGGTGCCATATCGATTGCTCGTAGATTACAAGATCCTCTAGCAGAACTTGTAAAAATAGATCCAAAAGCCATTGGTGTTGGACAATATCAACATGATGTTAATCAAAAAAAATTATCAGAAAGTCTAACAGGCGTTGTAGAAGATAGTGTTAATAAAGTTGGCGTAGATGTCAATACCGCTACACCTTCATTACTTTCTTATGTTTCTGGAATCAATAATACGATTGCAAAAAACATCGTTAAATATAGAGATGAAAATGGTAAATTGAAAGAAAGAAAAGAACTTCTTAAAGTTCCTAAACTAGGCAAAGTGGCTTATGAACAATGTGCCGGTTTTATTAGAATACCTGATGGTATAAATCCATTGGAAAATACGGCGGTTCACCCAGAAAGTTATGAACAAACAGAAAAATTGTTAGCAAAACTTGGATTTTCTAAAGAAGATTTAAAAAATAAAGAAAACTTAAATACTTTAAGAGAAAAATTAAAAACCGTAAATGTTTCTGAACTTTCTAAAGAGTTGGATATTGGTGAAATGACTTTAACAGATATTATATCAGAACTTTCTAAACCTGGTCGTGATCCTAGAGAAGATATGCCAAAACCTGTACTTCGTAATGATGTATTAAAATTTGAAGATTTAACAGAAGGAATGATTTTGACTGGTACTGTTCGTAATGTTATCGATTTTGGTGCATTTGTAGATATTGGTGTTAAATATGATGGACTTGTACATATTTCAGAAATGAGCAATTCTTACATAAAATCTCCATCTGAAGTTGTTTCTGTAGGTGATGTTGTAAAGGTTAAAGTTATTAAAATTGATGCAGAACGTAAAAAGGTGGGACTTTCTATGAAAATTTAATGATTTTATAGGATGCTTCTCTTAAGCATCCTATTTTATTTACAATTTTTCCATAAATTTTTTCTTAGAATCATATGAAGAATGAACATATCGATTTAATGTAATATTGATATCTGCATGCCCTAATACTTCACTTAATGATTTTATATCCATACCAACTCTTATACACCTTGTTGCAAATGTGTGTCTCAGGCAATGAAAATTTCTATATTTTACACTACAATTATCTAATGTTTTTTTATATACATATTGAAAACTTCTTGGTTCTATATATTTTTCTTCTTCCCCTGTTAAAACATATGCTTCTCTAGAAAATTTTGTGCTTTCTATTTTTAATTTATCATATAAATTTGTAGGTATTGGAATTTTTCTTTCAGATGTTTTCGTTTTTGGGGGAGTTATGATGATTTTGGTTCTCTCTTTTTCTACATAAACCCTTTGTAGTGTCTGAGTAACATTAATTAGCTTTTTGCTGAAATCTATGTTCTCCCATTTCAATGCACATATCTCTCCTATTCTCATTCCTGTATATATGGAAATTAAAATTCCAATTGTTCGTATGTCAATTGATTCCATACATTCCTTTTCAATTTTTTTTATTTCTTTTTCACTAATAACTTGCAGTTCTGTTTTATGAGCTGTTGGCATTGTTACTAAATCTAAATTAAAATTGGTATTATACTTTCTTTCTGCAAATTTTAGTATGGATTTTAATACTAAAATGATATCTCTTACTGTTTTATTAGATAAATTTTTTTCTAAATTATCAATAAATTGATTCATGTCATACGTCAAAAAATAATCGAGTCTTTTTTTACCAAATTCCTTGTTTAAATATGTATTAATAATATAATTATAGTTTAGATAAGTGGATTCTTTTATCTTATGTTTTTTATATAAAAGCCAATTATCTGTTGTCTTTTTGAATTTTACACCCCACAGTCTAAAATTCTTTCCTCTTTTGAATATGTTCAAATATACCACCTCTTTCAGCTACTATTATACAGTTAATATGGTATATTTACATTTCATCAGTTACTCTTTTTGAATATTTTTCATATTCTCTCTGTGTGAACGTATTTAAAAAGCTTATAGTGTAGTCAATTACACTATAAGCTTTTTTTAATATTTTTCTTGTATCTCTTGTATTTTGTCAAAATTATTTTCTAAAATATCTAAAAATGCTTCTGCTATTTGAGGATCAAATTGCGTTCCTTCACATCTTTTTATTTCATCTTTAACAAATTGTAACTCCAATGCATCTCTATAGCTTCTTCTACTTGTCATGGCATCAAATGTATCTGCTACAGCTGCAATTCTTGCTAAATATGGTATTTCTTCTCCTTTTAATCCTGATGGATATCCTTTACCATCATATCTTTCATGATGATGCTTTACAATTGGAATGATTGCTTTAAAGATTGCTGCTGCTCCTAAAATATGTGCACCAATTGATGGATGATTTTTTATTTCAGAATATTCGTCATCAGTAAGTTTATCATTTTTTAATAGAATTTTATCTGGTATTCCTATTTTTCCAATATCGTGGAATAACCCTCCTACTCTTAGTGTTTTTATCTGATCTTCTGGTAGTCCTAATTTTTCACCTATTAGCACAGAGAATTCTGATACTCTATCAGAATGACCTCTTGTATATGTATCTTTTGCTTCTACTGTATATCTTAATGTTTGTACCATATCTAAATATGCTTGTTCTAGTTTTTCATTTGATTCTGCTAGTTCTTCATTTATTCTTTTTATTTCATACATTTGCTTTATAGATTTTATTCCTGATTCTATTAATAATAATAGTTGATCAAATTTGTCACTTTTTTCACAATATCCTTGTATGTCTAATCTTTTTATCGTTTCTAGTGGTGGTGCTAAATCTTTATGACCTGTTAGTAGTAATATATATAATTCTTTATTAAATTTTCTTATTTCTTCTACTACTTCATCACCATGTAGTGGTGTCATCATAAAGTCTAATAACATTAAGTCAAAGTGCTCTTTTCTTATTGTTTCTATTGCTTCAACTGGATCTGTTATTCCTACAAATTCATAATCTGTTCTTTTTAAAAATACGGATAAAGATTCTATTATTCCTATTTCATCATCTACTGCTATTATCTTATATTTTTCATGATTTTGTCCATTTAGTTGATTTTGAAGCGCTTTTCTCATTATTTTCACCCCTAATTTGTATTTATTGATATTATATTCATAAATTATACAAAAATCAAGGCTTTTGTATAATTTACCACATATTCTTTTGCATAAGATTTTATCACTCATTATGCATGAAATCATCTATTTCAATATAGGAATATCTATGCTTTATATTACATTTTTATTACATTTTCATTTCATTTTTATTACATTTTTCATTTTTATTTGCTTTTTATTTTTTCACTTGCTATACTTATTTTATAATGGAGGATATAATGGAGGAATTGGACAAAGAAATTGCTGATAAATTGAATATTATTTTTTCTTCAACTTCTATAAATCTTGATTTAATAGAATATAAAGAAGTAGAAGAACCTTGTGTTGCCTTAACCATTATTGGCGAAAATCGTCTTACAAGTACAGTTGTTTTTGCAAAAAGAAGCATGAAATTCTCTTTTAAAGCATTTTTTTCTACTCTCGTTCTTACTATAATGAATATGTTTATATAAAAAATCAGTACAAATTATTAAGTAATTGTACTGATTTTTATTTATATTTTTATTATCTTTTTTAATTTTATTGACGTTTTATTGACGTTTTATTGGCAATATTATATGAAATGTTGTTCCTATCCCCTCTTTTGTTTCAAATGTTATATCTCCTCCAAAATGTGCCCTTATATTTGAATAGGACATATATAATCCTAGTCCTGTTCCATTTTTACCTTTTGTTGTTACCATTTCTTTAAATAGCCTGTCTTGAACTTCTTTTGGTAAACCTCCCGCATAATCTCTTACAGAAAATATAACATCATTTCCTTTTTTGTTTACTTCTAATTCTATGTTTTGATCTCTTTTTCCATCATATGCTTGTATAGAGTTAGAAATCATGTTATTTACGACTTGGACTAAATTATTTACATCTCCTTTTAATGTTAAATTCTCATCTGTTTTCATAAGGACATTTAGATATAAATACGCATTTTTTAATTCGTGTTTCATTAATATATTAACTCTTTTTACAAGCTCACTGGCAGTAAATGATATATCTTCTTGATTTGATAAAGCGACCGCTTGTCCTTTTACCGTTGTTATAATGTCTGACATATATTCTATATGTGTCCTGATTTTCGGAATCCAACTTTCCATCTCTTTTGCAATATCATGATGGTCTTGTGCTGTTACAAGAGGATCATCTATAGATTCATCATATTCTCTTATTAAATCTTCTAGTCCTTCTGTAGCACCTGATATAGACATTATTGGTGTTTTTAAGTTATGTGCGATTCCTCCAATTAGTTGTCCTAAAGATGCTAAACGTTCCCTTTCCATAAGTATGTCTTGATTATTTTTTATGGTTTCCATATCTTCCACATGTTGTGTAATATCTTTTAATAGTACTAATGTTCCTAAAGATGAGTCTTCTGAACTTATTGGTGTAATTTCTATTCTAAAATATTTTTTTATTTTTTCAAATTTTTGTTCAAATGATATGGTTTTATTCGTCTTTTGCGCTTTTTCAATGGATTTTTCTATTTTATTAATACCTTCTGTCCTTCTTTTTGTTTCTTGTAAAAAGTCAATGAAATTTTTTCCTCTGACATTTTCTTCTTTTAATTTGAATGTATTTATAAATGTTTTATTGAAATCTACTATATTACCATCTTCATCTATTACTACATAACTATCTGATATTCTGTCAACTATTTTCTGTAATGCAATTGGCGCTACTCCTAAAAATTGAAATTTAAAAATAGATATTGCACATAATATTATTGTTACTGTAAAAGTGATTGGTGTTATATATATTGACATTGGTATTATTTGAAATGTTCCTAATATATTTATTACTACAGGTACAGATATTCCCAAAACAATCAGTATAGATTGTTTTGAGAAAAATCCTGAATTTTTTATAGAAAATTTTAGTAAATATAGGATACCTATAAATAATAATGCATATGAGTATATATTATGAATTGTAGCATATGGTCCATAAACATTCTTTTGAAAATCTACTGAATAACTTTCATAGAATAAATGATGGAAATCGTTTGTCCATAATACTAACAATGAGATTATCGGTATTATAAATAGTAAAAGATATTTTTTCTTAAATACAATTTTTGTATTGACAAATACTAAACCTGTAAAAAAGACACTAACCGGTAAAAAACAAGTTCCAATATATACAAAATAGTCAAAGTATACTGGGTTGATATGAAATCTATCAGCAAATAAAATTTGTGCAATCTGTCCTGATATACAAATTACAAGACAGAAAAGGTTAAACGAAAATATTTTTTTTATTTGATTTTTATTAACCGATTTTAATATCATTACTAATAAAAATATATCTGCTATTAGTGCTATAATTAATAGTATTAATGTTGTATTAATATTCATTTTTTTCTCCTATGTTATTAAATATATTTCATCTTTTTAAAATATCCTAAATATTTATTTATGTATTCTTGGTCAATTTCTGGCCATTCAAATCCTAACGCTTTTAAATATTTTTGTGTAAATTCTGAATTTGGAATTATATTATTTATTAAATCTAGTAACTTATTTTCATCTAAGTCTGTCATGATTCCGCTAATATTTTTTCTTAATTCTTTATCTTTTAAAATAGTAGTTACTTTTTCTTTAAATATTTCATCAGAAACAGGTATTATTTCCTCATGTAAATCTTTTAATATTTCAAGTAATCTACTTATTTTTATAAAGTTATTATTAAACAAATGTAACACAGAAAATTTTGAATCATCTTGAATTATTTTTATTACAGCTTGTGCACAACAGTCTACTGGAGTAAATTCTAAAGAATGATTTAGAAATTCTTCTTGAATAACTCCCAAATTTATTATTGATTTTATTCTATTCACAAATGCATTCTCAGAAATATTAATTTGAAATACTCCGTCTGAATACCTATTTGTAATGTTCCCTACTCTTAAAATACATGCTTTTAGCCCATCCTGCATTCCTTCTAATATTTGCTTCTCTGCCTCGAATTTTGTATAAATATATATATTTTTTAAATCTTGTCCAATATATAATTGGTTTTCTTTAAATTCTATATTTGTGTTATTTTTTTGAATACTATTTCCTGACACACTGGTAGTTGAAATATAATATAGTTTTTTATCAAATTTTTTACAAAACTTTATTACATTTTTTGTTCCTTCTACATTTGTATCATTAAATATCTTTGCATTTCCATAATGTTTTACAATTGCTGCCGCATGTATTACTATATCAATATTTCTTGATAAATCTTCATATTGTCCTTCATCTTTCTGTCCTAACATTCCATCTGTTATATCACCATCAATTACTATAATCTTTTTTCCAAATAAGTCATTATATTTATCTCCAAAGTAAAATTCTACATTCTTTTTTAGTCTTTCTTGCGGTTCTAAATATGATTTTGCTCTAACTATACAATATATTTTTGTTGCATTTTCTAAAATTAATTGTTCTAATATATGTGCTCCTAAAAATCCTGTAGCACCTATTAATAAAACATTTTTTATTTTATTTTTGCTTGAAACTTTCTCTATATTTTCTATTGTATTTTTTTCTAATAATTTATTTATTTCTGTATAATCATATTTTTCCTTTATTTTATAAGTTACTTTCATATTTTTGTTTTCAGATAAAGCTCTAATCGTTGGATTTGCAAATATTTCTGAATATGTTAGTTTTAATCCTAAATTTAATGCTTCTACTTGAAATTTTATTGCAAGTAACGAGTCTCCTCCTAAATCAAAGAAATTGTCATCTATTCCTACTCTTTTTAGTGAAAATAATTTCTTAAAAATCTCTGCAATTTTTCTTTCAAATTCATCCCTTGGCTCTACATATTCTGAATTATTTGTAAAGTTCATTGGTAATTTCTGTTTATCTATCTTTCCATTAGCAGTTAGTGGAAATTGTTGTAATTGCATCATAAAGTTAGGTATCATATAATCTGCTAATTTCCCTTTTAAATATATTGTTAAATCTTTTGATGATATTTCTTTTTCAGCAATATAATATGACACAATAAAATTTTTGCTTCCTCTTTCTTTTGTTGTTGTAAATGATTTTATGATTCCTGGATATCCCATTAGTACATTATTTATTTCACTTAATTCAATTCTGTGTCCTGAAATTTTTACTTGTGAATCGTTTCTTCCTATAAAACTTATTGTTCCGTCTTCATTCCATTTAGCGATATCTCCAGTTTTATACATTTTAGTACTCGTTTCGTCTAATGTGTTTACTAAAAAGTTTTTTGATGTTTCGATACTATTATTTATATATCCTTTTCCAACCCCATCACCTGTTACAAATATTTCTCCTGGTATGCCAATAGGTTGTATATTTTGGTCTTTATTTAATATATAAATATTATCATTTTTCAATGGGTGTCCTATAGGAACGATTCCATCCTTTCTATCGTTTTTATATACTAATGCTGTACAGCATATTGTTGTTTCGGTTGGTCCGTATCCATTTACAATAGTCATATCTTTATTTAAATTATAGTATTTAGATAATACATTTCTTCTTATTGGTTCAACACCAACTAATATTTTATTGATTTTTATATTTTCTTTATCTTTAAGTATATTATATACATCCTCTAAAATATTGGGTGGTATGTACAATCCTGTAATTTGATTATTTACTATTGATTCTGTGTATGAGAAAATATTTTGTATTAATTCTTCTTCATACAATACAAGTGTTGCCCCATTTAACAATGGTAAAAATATTTCCCACATACTAACATCAAATGATATATTCGTAGTAGCCAAAAATCTATCTTTATTGTCTATTTTATTATTGTAGTATTTTTTAAAAGCAAATACAAAATTCATTAAATTTCTATCACTTATTTGTACGCCTTTTGGTCTACCAGTTGTTCCAGATGTATATATTATATATGCAATTTTTTCGGAATTCAATATTTTTTTATTATTTAATTGATTTTCCATTTTTAAAGTTTTAAATGAGCTTATTTTTTGAGTTAAACCTTTAAAGTTTAAGTTCATTTTATCTTTATAAATTAATGCTTTTGCATTACTATTTTTTAACATGTATTCCAGTCTGTCTTCTGGATATTCTATATACATTGGCATATAAATTGCACCAATTTTTAAAACGGCAATAATGGATATTATAAGTTCAATAGATCTATTTAAATATATTCCTACTACATCTCCTGTATCAATTCCTTTTTCTATTAATTCATTTGCTAAAGCATTAGCCTTTCTGTTTAATTCATCATAGGTTACTGTTTCTTTATTATGTTCTACTGCAATCGTATTTTTATTTTTTAATAATTGTTGTTCAAAAATATCTATTATATTTTGATCTTTAGGATATTTCATTTTAGTATCATTAAATTTATATACTATTTCGTTTTTCTCTTTTTCTGATATTATATTTATATCTTTGATTGTTATATCAACATTTTTTATAATAATATTTATTGTATTTATATAATGTTCATATAATCTTTCTATTGTTCTTCTTTCAAATAAATCCGTACAATATTCTATATTAATTGTATGTGTTTTAGGTTTTATTTCTAATGATAAATTAAATTTTGCTATATCATTATTCAACTCGATTATCTGACAATTATTTTCACCTATTTTTATTATGTTTTCTTCTTTATTTTGATATGTAAACATTACATCAAATAAAGGATTTCTAGAACTACTATTTTTTATATTTAACTTTTTTACTAACATATCAAAAGGATATGGTTGATTTGATAAATCATCTAATATTTGATTTTTTATTTCATTTAAGAAATCCATAAATGTTGACTTTGGATTTATTTTTCCTCTTATTACTATATTGTTTCCGAACATTCCTATCATTCTTTTGGTTTCATTTATATTTCTGTTGGCAATTGGACTTCCTAAAGTAATGTCGTTCTGTCCTGTATATTTATATAGTAATACAAAGAATACGGATAAGAAAAACATATATGGTGATACCCCTATTTTTTTTGCATATCTTTCTATTTTTCTAAAATATACTTCATCTATTTTATTACTAATTTTATTTCCCTTATAACTTCTATTTGCTGGGATTTTATAATCATATGGCAAGTTTAATTGAGATAATTCTGAATCTTTAAATTTATTTATCCAATATTGTTCATATTTTTCTATATTCTTGCTTCTATTAAATTTATTCTCCCAAACTGCATAATCTTTATATTGTATTGGAATTTTTTTCAAATTCTCACCATTATATAATCTATTAAATTCTATTATTAAATTATTTAATCCTGTTCCATCGATTGCTATATGATGTGATTCAAGTAGTAATAAAGTTTTCTTCTTATCTATGTAATGTAATTCCACTCTTATTAATGGTGCTTTTTCTAATGCAAATGGTTTTGAAAAATTTTTAATTATTTTTTGAATTTCTTCTGTTTTATTGTTATATACTGGCATTTCAAATTCTATTTTATCTTCTACTTTTTGGAAAACGTCATCTTCATTTATGACAAAGGATGTTCTAAGTATCTCATGTCTTTCTATTATTTTTTCGAATATTTTCTTCACTTTTTCTTTATCTAATATATCATCAACCAATATAGCTCCAGGTAAATTATAGACTGTATTTTCTTCACCTATCATTTTAGAATTATAATATATTCTTTTTTGTGATGTTGATAATGGATATAGTTCTTTCAAAGGTGCTTTTTCTATTTTTATTTTTGTATTTTCTTCTGATTGATTGTTATTTATATAATCAGATATATCTTTTATTGTATATTTATTTAGAATATCTTTTATACTAACTTGTACATTAAATTTTGATAATATTTTTGTAGATAATGTTATGGCAGTTAGAGAATCTCCTCCTAATTCAAGTAATGAATCTTCTATACTAATATTATCTATGCACAACATTTTAGTTAACATTTTAATTAGATTTTTATCTAACTCATTTCTTGGTTTTACAATCTCTTTTCTTTCATTTTTAATATATGGTTCAGGTAATAATTTTCTATCTATTTTCCCATTTGGAGTATGTGGCATTTTATCTATTTTAATAAAATACTGTGGTATCATATATTGTGGCAGTTCTTTATTTAATTCTTTTTTTAATTTACTTTCTAAATCATTTATATTATCTTTTTCCTTTGTCGTATAATATGCTACTAAAGCTTCATGCCCATTTACTAATTTCTTTTTCACTACAACACATTGTTTAATATTTTTTTCTTTTTCTATAATATTTTCTATTTCTCCAAGTTCGACTCTAAAACCACGTATTTTTACTTGATAATCTGTCCTTCCTAAATGCACGATTTCTCCATTATCTGAATAATAGGCTAAATCATTTGTATTATATATTTTTTCATTCTTCTTAAATGGTGATTTTATAAATTTTTCTAAATTTAAATCTTCTCGTTTTAAATATCCTTTAGAAACTCCATCTCCACCAATATATAATTCTCCTGATACACTTGTTGGTAATACCTTATGATTTTTATTTAATATATAACATTGTGTGTTTGCAATTGGCGTTCCTATTGTAATATTTTTTTCATTTGTCAATTCTTTTACTGTTGACCATATTGTCGTTTCTGTTGGTCCATATACATTAAAAATTTTTGCCTTAGAATATTTTTTCATATTTTGTAATACTTTTTTGTTTACAGACTCTCCACCAACTAGTATATCTGATATATATTTTAAGAAATCCAGATTATTTTGATTTTCAAAGATAGCAGAATATCTTGATGGAGTTGTTTGAATAATATTAACTTTATTTTCCAAACATAATCTATTTAATAATGAAGGTGTATTTTGTTCTTCTTCATTTGCTAATACTAGTGTTTGTCCTGAAGAAAGTGAACACCACATTTCTAATCCGAAAATGTCAAAACAAATTGTTGTAACAGATACCATCACCTTATTTTGATCAAAATCTATAACTTTTTTCATTCCGGTTACAAAATTATTAAGATTTCGATGTGTTATCCTAACTCCTTTTGGTTTTCCAGTAGAACCTGATGTATATATTAAATATGCTAAAGTATCTGATTGTATATCTATATTAATATTTTCGATATTTTCATTTTTGTATATCTCTTTATTTTTTAATTCAATATTTATCTTTGAACATCCGTCTGGAACATATTTTTCTGTATTATCATTAACTAATACTGTTTTTGTTTCACTATTTTCAATCATATATGATATTCTATCTAAAGGATATTCTGGATCTATTGGTAAATATGTAGCTCCACATTTTAATATCGCTATTAGTCCAATTATCATTTCTGGTGAACGATTTAACATTATTCCTACAATATCTTCTTTTTTTACATTTTTACTTAACATATATTTTGCAAGCATATTGACTTTTTGATTTAATTCTTTATAAGTTATTTGTTTTCTATTGGATATTAAAGCTATTTTATTGGGATTATTTTTTACTTGTTCTTCAAATAAATTAATTACAGTTTTATGAATATCATATTTCAGCTCTGTTTTATTAAATACATTTATGATCTTCTCTTTTTCTTCTTTTGTAACAATATCTATATCTTGCATTTTGATATTATCTTGTGTAACAACTTGTTTTATGATATACAATATTCTATTATGCAAGTTTTCTATGTCTTTTTTACTATACATACTTTTTTTATAATCATATGCTATATTTAGATTACCAGTATCATTTAAATCATAGATTTGTACATCTAGGTCATCTGCAGAACATTCATTAAATGTCCATTCTGTTTTATATTTAATGTCTCCTCCACTCATTTGTGCATTTGTAATTTGATAAGATAATAAAATATTGTATAAATTCGGTATATTACTGTTTTCTTTTCTTAATTCTTCTAATAATGATTGGTATGAATATTTTTGGTGTTTTAACATACTCATACTATCTATTGCAATATTTTTTACAAATTCTTTAAATTGTATATCTTCTTTAAAGTTAATTCTTAAAGGTGCCATATTGATAAACATACCAGCAGCATTTTTTTCTTTATAGTTTGTCCTATTTAAAATAGGCGTTCCAATAACAAAATCGTCCAAGTTGGTAATTTCCGCTATGTAAATCGCGAAAATTGCCATAAAGAAATTATATAAAGAAATTTTATTTTCTTTACAGTATTCTTTTATTATATTTACTTCCTCTTTTTTAACTGAAAATTGAGTTCTCTCTCCCTTTATATCTGTTGTATTTATATTTTCATGTTTACTCCCAGGAATTACTGCAACTTCTGGTATTGTTTTATACTTTTCCATCCAATATTTTTTATCATTTTGATATTTTTCACTTTTTAAGTATTCTTTTTCAGAATTTATATAATCTATATATGAATATATAGCTTTTGTTTCTATTTCTTGATTTTGTTTTAGGGCTGAATATGTTTTGATGATTTCATTACAAATAAACGCAAGAGTCCATGCATCAGCAATTAAATGATGTATGTTAAGCATAAAAGCTCCTTGACCATTTGCAAATTTAAAGATATAAAATTTAAATAATAATGCATTTTCTAGAATAAATGTTTTTTTTACAATTTCTTTTCTGATTTTTTCTAATTCTCTTAAGTTTGCAACATGAAAGATATCTATCTTACAATTTTTATTTTCAGATAGTTCTTGTTTTACATCTCCATTTTTTATTTTCAATTTCAATTTAAAGTTGTCATGTTTTTGGCATACTATATTAATTGCCTTTTCTAGTTTTTCAAAATTAACCTTTTCCTCTATTATCGCAGTTCCACATATGTTATTAACACTGCTTCCTTTGTAATATTGTTCTGTAACCCAAATTGATTTTTGGGCATTTGTTAATTCTTCTAACATCCTTCCCACCTTTTCCCAATTATTTTTACACTTTCATATTATAACATGAATTTACAAATTTTGCAAATTTTTTATACACTATATCACATTGTCAAATTTTTTTCTAGTATTTTTTCTCTTTCTGATTAATTTATAAAAAAATGTTCATACTTATTATAATATTTTATTAAGGAGTTTTTATATGAAGAAAAAACAACATAAATTTGTAAAGATTCTATTATCCTTTCTAATAACAATTGTTTTATTACTTGGAGCTTATTATATATACACTACATATATTCATATTGACATTACACCACAATATGATATAAGTCGTACTGGTACTACAATCAATACAGAAACAGTTGATAGTGCATTAGCAAATAGTAAATCTGTCGCAGATACTTTAGAACAAGTTTCTCAAAGTGTTGTTGGTATTTCTAAAATAAAATCTCGTTCAAATTCTATTTTTTCTTCGAATGGTTCTATTGATGAACTTGGGCTAGGAACAGGTATTATTGTTTCTAGTAATGGTTATATATTGAGCAATTGTCATGTTACTGGCGAAGAATTCAGCACTTGTTACATTACTTTAGAAAACGGATACACATATGAGGGATCTGTCGTTTGGTGTGATGCTGATCTTGATCTATCTCTAACCAAAATTAATGCAAATGATTTACCTTATGCTACCATAGGAAATTCTTCAAATTTAAGATCTGGCGAATCTGTTTACGCTATTGGTAATCCTATTGGATATGAATTCAGAAAAACAATAACTTCTGGAATTATTAGTGCTACAAATAGAACGATTAAAATTGAAGAAAATAATTCTGTTACGTATATGACAGATTTAATTCAAACAGATGCTTCCATAAATCCTGGTAATAGTGGTGGTCCATTAATTCTTCCTAATGGTGAAGTTATTGGTGTTAATACTGTAAAAATAACTTCTGCTGAAGGTATCGGTTTTGCTGTACCAATAAATGTTGTGAAACCTGTTATTGAAAAATTTGTAACACAAAATAATTTTGATGAAGCTTTTCTTGGTATTTATGCTTATGATAAAGAAGTAATTCCTTATATTTCTACTACACCTAATTTTACTTCTGGCATTTTTGTAGTTTATCTTGAAGAAAATAGCCCTGCAATTTCTAGTGGTATTCAGGTTGGTGATATTATTACTTCTATTGATGGTAAAACAATTAATAATATGATTGAATTGAAAGAATACATTTATACTAAACTACCTGGTGATACAGTTTCTATCAATATTAGTCGTGGATACGTAACTCGTACTTTTGATATCATATTAGAGAGCAAATAGTTTCCTAATATTTGGAAATCGTTTTAAAAAGTATTGATTTTCTTCATGTTATATGTTATAATGATTTGTATCTCATTTTTAGGAGGTTTTAGATATGAAGAATGCGAAGAATGAGAGTTGCGGGAAACGGGTCTATTGTACCAATCCCTACTGCACCGGAGAGGACACCGGTGACTGTTTCAAAGCCCCTCACACTTGTGAGGAGTGCGTAGTGAATACGCACTGTAGGAATCGGGGACTGAATGGAGTTCGTTTTGAGCTTCCGCATCCGGGTACTTTTACGCCCGCTTGCTTCGGAAAATTCCATTCTACGCGGTGATCTAGCATCACTATCCTTCATAAAAGAGGAGCGTCAAATGGCGCTCCTCTTTTCTTTATCTTGCTTAAAAGTAAGCTGTAAATATGCGACCAATTCATAAGTTGAATTTATCACTTTTTCATAGTGATAATTCATCTTTTTTGGTGGCAGTTCATATCCGAGTTTGTGTGACCAACCTCCTTCTTTATCTTTTCTAATCACATGGAAGTCTTTTTCTATTTCTGAATAAAAAATTGCAATTATTTGCACACCATCAGAAGTTTTTTTCCTTGCTTCTGACTCCTCAATTTGCTTGCAACTGATTCCAAGTCTATATAAATCTGACTTGAATCGTGGAATGATTAGCTCTGGAATTAGAAAATAGGTTGCTCCACTTAGTCCCCCTGGAAAATATCTGCCTTTTGCGTAATCTGGACTTTTGACTCCAATTGCATATGCTAAGCAATTGGTTTCTGGATACAGCTTGGCACAAAAGGGCTGTGGATATGACACTTTTTGTAAATCCCTTTTTAACCGCTTTATGAATTGCAATCGCATTTCTTCCGAAACGGACATATTATGTCCCTCCCTTTTATACAAGATTTGTTATATAGTATATCATATTTTTATGTAATGTAAAAGTCAATATAAAATTGATAAAAAAATACAAAATAGAATTGATAAAAAAATTCAATATTGTTTTTCCAGAAAATGCAAAAGTTTAATTACATTTTCTGGGATTTTTTTATTTTCTGTTTTCTACTTCTTCTAATTTATCTTTTAAACGATAAGATGGTCCTGTAATTTTTATTATACTAGAATGATGTAATAGTCTATCTAAAATTGCATTCGCTAATGTATTATCACTAAATACTTCACCCCATTTTGAAAATGGTTGATTAGTTGTGATTATTGTAGAGTTTTCTTCATATCTTTTCGCAATTAATTGAAAAAATAGATTTGCACCATCTCTATCAACTGGTAAATATCCTATTTCATCAATAATTAGCAATCTATATTTACAAAATTGTTTTAATCTTTGTTCTAATCTATTTTCATTATGAGCTTTCTTTAATTGCATTATTAAATCGTGGCATGATATGAAATATGTCAAATATCTCTTTTTGGCTGCTGCAATTCCAATTGCTATTGCTAAATGTGTTTTTCCAACACCACTTGATCCAACGAATAATATATTTTCCTTATTTTCCATAAATCTTAAGCTTTCTAATTCTAACATTTGTTGCTTATTTA
>CALXUT010000009.1 GCA_944391755.1 uncultured Clostridia bacterium | reverse complement strand
CCTTTAATAGAAAGAGATATTAGTAAGTATAGAGCAGAACATGGACTTGAGCCAATGACAGACAAAGCCAAAATGAATTTATGCAGAAATATATTGTGGAAATGCTGTGTAGGAGATAGAGAATTAGAACAAGCATATAGTCAATTTGGCAAAGGATTTATAAAAAGTAATTTTAAAGATTTTTATAAAAAGTTTATGCAATTAAAGGAAAATCCAGAATTTTCTAAAGAAGATATATTGAGAGCTTTTACAGATGTTGCAAGAGGAGATATAGATTTTGGAAAGATATCACAAAACATAGATGAAATGTATTTAGGGGAAGAACAAAAAGAAACCATACAAGCTATGCAAGAATATGGATTAACAGATATACAAGATGTTCAAACTTTACAGCAAAGATTAGAAAAATGTATTTCAGATGGAATATTTTATGGCGCAGACCAACAAAATCCAGAAAAAATGAAAAGATTTGAAACAATAAAAAAAGCCATACCACAGTATGAAGAACTAAAATCTGTTTATTTACAATTAAGACAAGCAGGATTAGAAGATGAATTATATAAAGGTATTGATTTAGACAATATAAATTATT
The DNA here is from genome assembly GCA_944391755.1 of uncultured Clostridia bacterium. GTDB lineage: Bacteria > Bacillota > Clostridia > TANB77 > CAG-508 > CAG-269. The sequence goes on along the minus strand of CALXUT010000009.1, from coordinate 2,838 downwards.
CAGAATTATTGGAAAGAGCAACAAAAATATTGGAAGAAAAAGCAAAAATAGATGAGATAAAACCAGATATTAGTGATGAAAGTGTAACAGTAACAGGAGAAGAAGAAAGTATTATACAACCATCTGAAGAAACAACAGCAGAAGTACAAGAAGTATCAGGTGGTGGAGCTAGAATAAATAAATTTGGAGAAATTATAAGAGAAAATAATACAGGTGAAAGTGCAATACAAGACTCACATATTGGTGCTGATATAATACAAAGAATATCAACAAGTAAGAAACTTGAACAACCACAACAAATTCAAGAAATGCAAACAACGAATTTGTGGAAGAATAGATTTCAAAGATGGTATAATGCAATAGATAGAATTTCACAAAATTCAAAAGGTAAATTTATAAAAATAAAGGCAGATATATTAAAGACAATTAGCGATAATATGAAAACAAAGGATAAGAAGAAAAACATCGATAATCAAGATAAAGATATTTTATTATAGATATATAAATTGGAGAGAGAATATGAAAAGTAAAGAAGAAATTGAAGAGTATTTAGGAATAAAAATAGAGTCTAGTATAGAAAGAGATGAGATAACTTATGGAGAAGAATATAGAGGAGATACTATACGATATATGCCAATAACAGGAGAAAAAATAATAGTTGATAATAGGGAATATAGGTATAGTAAAGTTTTATCAGAAGAAAGTGAAAATGCTCTAAAAAATTTATTAAAAGAATCAATTGATAAAGGAGATTTAGAAACAGCATCAACTTGTCATACTATATTAATGGAAGAATCAACATTTTATAAAAACCATCCTAATGCTATAGGGCTTGATTTAAATCAGGGAATTTTATTAACGAAATACGAAGAACAACAAAAGCTAATTGCTGAAAAAGCACGAATACAAGCAGAAAAGGAAGCACAAGCAAAAGTAGAAGAACAGGTTAAAATAAAGGCAGAGCAAGAGGCACAAACAAAAGCAGAGGAACAAGCTAGAATAAAGGCAGAGCAAGAGGCACAAGCAAAAGTAGAAGAACAGGCTAAAATAAAGGCAGAGCAAGAGGCACAAATAAAAGCAGAGGAACGAGCTAGAATAAAGGCAGAGCAAGAAACACAAGCAAAACAAGAAAAAAATATGCTTGAACAAAAATATGGATTAGCAGGATAGAGAAACTTTACAACGAAGATTAGAAGAAATAGTTTCAAAAGGAATATTTTTAGGTGCAGATAAAGATAATGATAAAAAAGTTGCTGAATTTGAAAAAATGAAACAGGTTATACCTAGATTTGAGGAATTTAAAAATGTATATTTACAATTAAGGCAAGCAGGAATAGAAGATGAATTATATACTTATATGAATTTTGAAAATGTTAGTTTTAATGACTTATTAGAAAGAGCGACAATGATTTTAGAAGAAAGAGCCAAAGCAGAGGAACAAAAAGCAGAACTAGAACAACAAGAAACAATAATTGAAGATGAACACTCAGAATTAGAAACAGATTCAGAACAAGTTGCGGTGGGAACGATAGAATATGAACCAAGTGTGCCAAAAGAAACAATTATAGAAACACCAACAGGAACAGAGACAAGTATAGAGATAGATGATAATAGTATGATGGATGCTCATTTAGAATATATGAGAAATCATCAAACACAACAAATATCACAAGTTGTTGAAGATTATTGGAATGAAATTCATTCACAACAAGCAAAAGTTTATGAACAGCAACAGCCAGAAAAAATAAGACCAAGAGAAAAAAGTATAAAAGATGAAGTTGGAGATGAATTAAAAACAACAGAAAAACAAGTACAGAAACAAGAAAAACCGACAGTAGATTTATGGATGAATAGGTTTAATAGTTGGTACAGCTCAATAGATAGAGTATCTCAAAATGTAAAGGCAAAATTTGTAAAAATGAAGTCTGATATTGTAAAAGCAATAAGTAATACATTAAAAGAAAGAATGAATAAAAGAGAACAAAATGAACAAAGACAAGATTCAAATGAAAGATAGGTGTTTTTTTTGAAACAAGAATATATGGAAGCATTTACTGAAGTAAATGAAATTATTAAACTAATGCCAGAAGAATTGGTAAATAAAATTCCTAGCAAATTTCGTGAAATGATAAATGAAGAAAGAGATATACAATATAAACCAGATATAAAAGAACCATTAGAAAAATGTAAATTAAAAAATGAAACAATAATTATATTAGGCCTAATATATAGGGATTTTCTATGCTCACAAGATGAAAAACGAAGGTTACAAGAAAAAGATGCAAGAGAATTGCAGGAAGTACAAAAAGCAATTGAAAACGAGATTAGACAAAAGTATAATCCAAATGACTTATTCAAAAAACATAATGCAACGGATAATCAACTCATAGAAGAATGCAAAAGTATAACTGTAATTGAAGAAAAATGGTATAAAAAACTATATAAGCTTATAAAAAGTATTTTTAAGCGAAAGTACTAAAATAATTTGGGATAATTAAAGTAAAAATAATAAAAGGTGGAATAATGATGAAACAAAAATCAAATATAAAAGAACATGACAAATAAGCCTAAAAAAGGCGATTTAAAAAATAATATAAAGTTAACAAACTAACTTGTACCCTTGTCGTTTAACTAAAGCAATGGCTTGTTCTACAGTAATTTCTTTAGAAGTAGGTGATTGGTTGTATTTTGAATATGAATCTTTATCGTAGCTGGCTTTATCTTGTAAGATGTGATAAGTAGCAGTCATGAGTAGGCGAGCAATAGCAATGATAGCTTTTTTATGACCACGACGCATTTTAAGATTTTTGTAACGATTGCTAATTTCAGGATTATCTT
>CALXUT010000008.1 GCA_944391755.1 uncultured Clostridia bacterium | reverse complement strand
TATTCCGTTTACTCTATCTTCATAAGCTGTTTTTAGTATTTTGTTAATTTCATTAATCCTTTTTTTATTATCTGTAATTCTTTTTTCTATTTTCTTTTTCTCTATATTTATACTGCTTTTATCAATTGAGTTTATCAACTTTTCCTTATCTATTTTCTCAGTCAAATTTTTCCTTAAATCTTCTACTACAAATTTATTCAAAACACTTTCTCTTATTGCTCTTCTTGTGCAGTAATCTTTTCCATATCTATTATACATACTACAAATTGCAACCATATCATTTTTTAATCCACTCTGTCTATGATATGTATATTTGTTATGACATATTGGACAATATAATAGCCCTGACAATAAATGTTCTGTATTTTCTTTCCTATGAATATTATGTGCTTTTCTTTTTAAAATATCTTGTGCTAATTCAAATGTCTTTTTATCAATTATTGCCTCATGAGTATTTTCCTTAATTAGATATTCCGTTTTTGGAAGTAACCTATATTTTTTTACTTTATAACTTACCATCTCACCTTTATGTTGTATTAAATCTCCTGTATATACTTTATTTGTTAATATAGATTTTATTGTATTGTGTCCCCATAAATTGCTAATGGCTTTGCAATGATATCTTGAATTTCTTTGTTTATATACAGATGGGCAATCTATTTTTCTTTCATTTAATCTATGTGCTATATATGCTAAGCCCTTTCCATTTATATATTCATTAAATATATATTTAACTACCTCTGCTGCCTCCTCATCTATAATTAGTTTAGTAATATCATTTGGATGCTTTTTATATCCATATGGTGCAAATGCTCCAATAAATTCTCCCTTTTCTGCTTTTGTTCTTTTTACAGTCCTTACTTTTTTAGAAATATCTTTTGCATACATATCATTTACAACAGACATAAATGGTCCAATATCATTGTTACTATTTTTTGAAAATGTATCTATTCCGTCATTTACTGCAATATATCTTACATTTTTTGCTGGAAAATATTTTTCTAAATAATAACCTGTATCTATATAATCTCTTCCTAAGCGAGATAAATCTTTGGTTATTACCATATCTATTTTTTTCTGTTCAATGTCTTGCTTTAATCTTATAAATGATGGTCTATTAAAGTTTGTCCCTGTAAATCCATCATCTATGTAAATATCTATTAATAGCCAATTAGGCTGTTTGGCCATATATTTTGTTAGAAATTCTTTTTGATTTATTATGCTTTCTGAAGTTCCGACTTCCTTCATCATCTCTTGAGAGTCTTAAATAAAGTCCGTACTTTATATGTTTTGTTGTCTAATATACTTGTATCTAAATTCATTTTCTTTCATCCCTTCCCCTCATTTTTTTAGATAACAAGTTATTTTAGAATTTTTTGTTGCCTGAATTCTAACTCTTCTTTTATATTGCAAGTCTTTTCTTGGATGTAAATTGGTAATAATATTTCCATCATTTCTTGCAATGTTTTTCCTTCGTGTAAAAAAGTTCGCGTAACATTCATTTCCACCTCTTTCTTTTTAAATGTATATGTCCTAACATTTAATTTATTACTCCAAAAAGTAGATAAAATATTTCATTTATATCTGCATTTAAACAACACAAAAAGAGTCTAGCTTTTTCGCTAAACTCCGATTTTATTTTGGTTAAATTTTGTATCACGGTTTTATTACGTAAATATACTATACAATATCAATATATATTGTACTATGTAACTTTTGGCAAACAAATTCATGTAATAAAGAAACTGTATAATAGATAAATTCCTATTATACTTCTTTTATTTCTTTTTTCATTATTATATTCTTAATATTTTAATTTGTTAATACTTTTGTCAATTTCATCATTTAGTTTTTAATTATACCGTAGAAAAAGATTTATTTATCTAACTTTTTTATAAAATTCACTATTTCATTAGCTAAAATATCTTCTTTATCCGTATAAGTATGGTTAGCACCTTCAATATAATTTATGTCAGTTTTTTTATTTTTTATAGCAATATTCATTAATTCTACAAGTTCCTCTGTCTTTAAACTAACCAATTCTTTATTATTTCCCCATCTCATAAAAATAGGAATTTTAATCCTATTAATTTCTTCAAACTTATAATCCTTTTTATTATACTGCGCAAAGTCAATATTTTTATTATATTTAGTATATTTTAGATATGTTTTTACAGAAATCGGATGAATAAACGCTTCTTCTGGCATTAATGTTAATATTTTCCCTTCTTTTTCCTTTTCTTCTGCAAATGGTAAGAATTTTTCACAAGAACAAATTCTAAACACTTCTGGTATATCTACTAAAGATAATAACAAAATACCTTTTATGTTATTTATTTCTTTAATATTATTCTCTAGCATTTTTATATATGAATAAACTATCTTTGTTGCTCCTAAACTATGCCCTTGTAAATATATCGATGTATATCCCAATTTTAGAGCATATTCAATTATTCCTAATATATCATAATATGATTCTTCTATATCTTCAAATGCTGTTCCAGCTAGCATTTTCTCTCCTTTTAAATTCTTAATATATCTTGATATTTCACTTCCTCTTGTATTTATACATATACTATCTATATTAGCTACTTTAGCTGCTTCTGATATTACTCTTTCTCTCTTTTTAAAACAATTACTTGTCATACCATGAATTTCAATTAAAAGAGTCTTTGTTTTCTTTTTATTTTTAATTATATATCCATTTAATATGACACCATCTTTAGCATAAAATTCGATTAATTCTGCACTCATAATTTTCCTTTCTAATCTCTTAAAATTTTATTCATTATTTCATTAACTTTTTCGTCTGTTTTTGTAGAATAATCTGTATAAACCATAAAATCTATTTTATCTTTATTCTTCTTATAAAACTTATACTCTTTTTTAGCATCTTTTACTCTTTTTTTATAATCATCTCTTTCTCTTACTATTTTTTCTATCGTTTTTTCTAAATTATAAGGTTGTAAACATATTATAATAAGCCTATCTTTCATAATTTTTCTTAATTTTTTTATTAATTTATAATAACAATCACCTATAGCATTTATTCCATCCTCAATTATTTGTAAATCTTCTTTTAAATAACCATAATAATCTTTGTTAATCTTTGTAAAAATAAAAAAGGCTTTTCTTTTCTTCATTATTTTAAATTGTTCTTTAGATACATTAATATCTATACTGTTATTTTCATTTTTTCTTTTTGGTCTGGTTATTACTCTTCTTAACAGATATAAATTAAATTTTTTAGTTAAACTCTCTTTATAGTAAGTTTTACCTGAAGCAGATACTCCTAATATTATTATGATTTTTCCACTTTTCACTTTTTATATCCTTTCAATGATTTCAATCCCCTTATTAGATATTTCATATTCCTTAATATAAATCCCATACTCTCTACACTTTTCTTTAATTTTCTCTAGTTCATTCGTAATTATATATATGTATGGCGAATTACTAGATATTCTAACAAATGTATTACCTATATTCTCAATTATTTCACAAAAACTTTCATATCTTAAGTTATTTATTTTGCAATTTTTGCTTAATGCTACGGAATCATCTTCTTTTGAAAACATTTTCATACCATTTATAAAGGCTTTATATTTATTATTTTTTAAATCCCTTATCATTATTTCTTTTATAATATTTTCTTTATTCTTTAAGCCTTCTTTTCTATCTCTTTCTTTTCTAAGCTTTACTATTAATTCGTCTTTATCAATATTTTCTCTTTCGAAAATTTCGTCTAAATTAACATTTATCAGTCCAACTTTAACATCGTTTGGTAATTCTTTATGATATATTATTTCTCCATCTTCTGATACAAAACAAACTCCACCATACAACAATGTATTATGAGCTACTCCTGAGCAAAAAACCTTATTAGTAACTATTCCTTTATCATCTTCATAATAGTTTTGATGAAGAAAATCTAGCAACTGAATGTCATTTAGCGGATTATTAAATAAACTATTTATAGAATATACAATTCCCAGTTGTATTAAAGCATTTGATCCCATTCCCCCATGAGCCTTTAGTTCTTTATCAGCTTTGCAAATAACATGAAATTTTTTATCTATATTTAAATATTTTCTAATTAAATCGAGATAAAATTTAACTAAATTAGGTTTAATTGATTCTATAATATCTTTTTCAGTTCTTATAACTTCAACAGATATAGATAAATTACATTTTATAGCAATTCCTATCCCTCCACCACCGACTTTTCCTTCATGCAGTTTTTGAATATTCATAACATCAAGATGCAATCTAGCTGGTATTTTTATAGAAATTTTTTTATAATAATTACTTATTTCAAACACTTTTATTTTCCTTTTCTCAAAATATTATATTTCTAATTCTTCAACAAAATCTTTTCTCTTTGTAGTGGAAAACTTTGAGCAAATTTTAGTTTTTTCACCTTTCATTTCTTCAATCATCTCTCTATATGGCACTTTTTTATGTTTCATCCCTTCTTCCATTTTATAGAAAATATATTTTTGTTTCTGTACTTCACTTTTTCTTACAACTATCATTGTTTGCATCGGAAATGCAGTGCTATTATTCTCTATGTCGCTTTCTTTTATTGTTTTATATAGTTTAATATTTTTATTTATCCATTCTTTATCTAAGGTTCTTCCATTGTAATCTCTTGTAGAATAAATCTTCCATAAAACATATTTTAAATATTTTAAACATATTTCAGAATCCATTTCAGGTGCAACTTTAGAAAAAAAGTCCAGAATGATATCTATATCTAATTCCATATTTTCATCTAGAGAATTACTAGGTAAAATATTATTACTATAACTCCAGCCTCTCCTTATATATGAATCATTATTAGCCATTTGCGGTATAAAAGCCTCATCTAAAATTTCTTCGAAATAATGGTATTTTCCTAGTTTCAAATAAAAAGGGAATCCTATATCATTATAATTTCTTGTAAGATGGAGTTTTTTATCTAAATAATCTATCGATATTTGACCATCTTCAGCACTTCTAGGAACTTCTGTCAATTCTCCTATTTGTTCTTTTATTTGGGAAGCAAATTCTATTTTAGGTAATTTTCTTTTCAAAAACTCCAGACCTAAATCAGTTGCATATTCTTTTTCAAGTTCACCAACATATATTATGAATTCTTCAAATTTTTTCTGTTTAATAAGTTCTATTAATTTATTTTTTTGTTCTGCTTTAATAGTCCTGTTTGCATTAATGAATTTAATAAGCTCATGTATTCTCTTTTCAGCAGTATCTATATAGCCAAATCTCATATTCTTAATTCCAGCTCTCATATTTACTGTATCTCTTATAATATCGGTCATATATAATTTACCATCAACTTGAATAATTGCATCAATATGTCTTAAATCCAGTTCTTCAACTCCTACTGGCTTTCTTGTCAAGTAAAATTTTTCAATAACATTAGATATAGTAAGCATTGTAACATATAGTTCACTCATTTGCCTACAATTGCCAATCCCATTATGTCTTATTGTGGAATAATACATACCTAAATTTTCAATGTGGTTATATACTAAACTGTTATTTTCATATAATAGAATTCCTAATTTATTATATATATAATATGCTTTTTCTAGATTACTTAAATCTGGCGGAATTGAATCGATAACTTGCCTATATGGTCTTGTATTATTAATAATTTGAACATATTGATTAAATCTATCACTATTTAGCCCTAATAATAACTTTCCACTTTCTTCTTGATATAACCTACTTAATTCTTCATTATCTATTTTCATTTTTTCTCCATAAATACAACTTTAGCTTATATTTTACCACATTTTTACATTTTTGTCAAAAATTTCTTTCATTTTGAGCTTTTTTACAATGTTCATTTCGCAATGTCCTCTATATTTTTGCGATATCTAATGTATATCGCATTTTTAAGTAAAAAAAAATAATATAATTTCTAAAATTTATTTGCATATAAGCTTTTCCAATCAGAATTACTATAGTCTCTTTTCGTACTATAACTTTTATTTATATTATTTTTATATATTTTATTTGGTTGTAAAAATTCCAATACTTTGTTTTCATTTTCTAGTTTCCTAAAACTTTTATTACTGTCTTACTACTTGATTTCAGAAATTCTCCCATTTCTTTTCTAGTTATAAAAACATATATATTTCTTTGTTCATCTAATTTATTATTCATTCTTGATAAATTTAATCTATCCATTATAAATATATGTTAACTGTGATAAAGTACACAAAATCGATTTATATGGTTCTGTATATAAAATTTTCTTGATACTTGACAGAACTTAAATTTTAATTCTTGATTTATATTTATGTATTTCAATATTCACCTCTTTTTTTTTGAAATTATGCTCTTACAATTTCTAATCTTTCAAAACAAAAAGAATCACTAACTTTAAAATTAGCAATTTTCTTTAAATCCTAAAATAACTTGATTTCTATTCTTTTTTCAATTTCTATCACAAAAGCAATTGTTACCATGCACAATTCATGGTTAATGCTACTTTCTTTTCTTCTGTTTGAACATTATAGATAGGTAAAGATTTTTCTGTTACAGAGGTTGTTATGGTTTTTACAGATTCTATATTTGCTATTCCAATTAATACGGCTACTGTTAGTATGGATACAAGATATGTTTGAATCTTTTCTTTACTAAAAACAAAAAACATAGTTTTCCTCCAAATTTCTAGATAGTTAATTTTATGCAGGATTTTATTTTTTAGAATAAATTTGCATTTTTTTTAAAATGTATATTTCTTAGTCTATTTAGGCACACTATATTTAAGAAATTTCTTGCTATACTTCAATTATATCAATTTCAACGAGGTGATTTTATGTATTTATCAGATGCTGTGAGAGATAGAATTCGTTTCTATCAGCGCCAAAAGAATATGAGTCTTTGGGCTTTATTCAAATCTTCAGGAGTACCAATGTCAACGCTTGCTGCATTTATGAGTAAAAGAACGGAATTAATTAAATTGGATACTTTGCTTCATATATGTGAAGGATTTGGTATTACATTAACTGAGTTTTTCCAAGACGATATATTCAAAGATGTTGAACAGGATTAAATTCATGTACAAAAAATAGTTCTAGTATATTACCAGAACTATTTTTTGTATTTTAATAAATCTTCTTTTTCTTCTTTTGGCACTCTATAAGATTCACGTATTTTTTGTATGGCTTTATTTTGTGTAAACTTGTCCAAATGATTTTTCTCTAAATATTTTATCGTTTTATCTTTTTGTTTAATATAAGCAAATGAAATTAACCAAGCAATTGCCATTTGTACATAATATTCTTTATTTTCTACTTTATCTATTCTTTTTAGAATTTCAGCAATGTATTCGTCATCTAAATAATAATTTAGATACATGACAACTGCAAATCTGATTTCGTATTCTTTGTTAGAGTGTATATATGTTTCTAAAAACTCCCACATTTCTTTTCTATATTTTTTAGTAATTTTTAAATTTGCACATGTTACATCACATACTGCCCAACTATTGATTTTAGGTACAAATTTTTTTAAATAGTCAAATGTATCTTCTATACTCATTTTTGCATATCCTATTACTAATCCATGTAAAGCCAACTCTTCATAATATTCATCCTTTACATGAATCAAAAATTCTTTGTAATCCTCTTTTACAATTTGTTTTGCAAGTTCTTTTAGTTGTGGTACTCTAACACCTATGATTTTGTCTACATTGGGACATAATCCACTATGAAATTCTTTATATTTTACATCTTGTAATTCCAATAATTTTTTTCTGATATCTTCCATATTACTTTAAAAATCCTTTTATAATTTCTTGTTCTGCTTGTTCTTCTGTAAGACCTAGTGTCATTAATTTGATTAATTGCTCTCCTGCAATTTTTCCTATTGCCGCTTCATGTATTAAATTAGCATCTACATGGTTTGCCGTAACTTCTGGAGTAGCAATTACTTTTGCATTATCTTTTATGATGGCATCACATTCACTGTGTGAAAATGATTTTGCATTCCCGTATATTTTGGATATAAAATATTGTTTTGAATTTCCTGTTGCAACAGATCTAGACGTTACATGTGTTCTAGAATTTTCCCCATTTAATTGTACATCAAATATGGTTTTAGCCAATTGTTCTCCATGTGTCATAATTTTTTCTGTTACAACAAAATTTGTATCAGCTTCAAGCACACCTTTTGTTTCTCGAATAGTCGAATCAACTCCTTTTATTTGCGTACTTTCCATTTCCATACTACTTCCTTGTTTTAAATCTACCTCTGTGATTGGATTTAAAATTCTTTTTCCGTCTCCATTCCCTTCTCCATAATGTTTCTCGATATATCTTACTCTTGCTCCTTCTTCTAAGTAAAAACGATGGATACCATCATGTTGAGAGTCTTGATGATGATCATTGTGTATACCACATCCTGCAACAATGATCACATTTGCATTTTTCCCAATATAAAAGTCATTATAAACAACATCTTTTAAACCGCTTTCTGTAATAATTACTGGTATATGAATAATCTCAAATTTCGTATTTTCTTTAACAATAATATCAATTCCTGATACATCTTTTTTAGTAACAATATTCACATTTTCTGTTACATTTCTTTCTATCCCTTTTCCATTTTTTCTAATGTTATAAGCACCCTTAAGCTCTCCATTTTCTATATCTGCAACTTCTTTTAATAAATCTATATCTACTTTATCCATTATTTTCACCTCTTTTTATTCTGCAACATGGTTTCTCTATTGATTCCAATATTTCCTCTTTTTGTGCTATTTTTTCTATTTTTCCATCTTTCATTAATATGACATTGTCTGCTATATTTAATATTCTTTCTTGGTGTGATACAATGATAATTGATGATTTCTTACTTTCTTGTAGATTTTCAAATACTTGTATTAAGTTATTAAAGCTCCATAAATCGATTCCCGCTTCTGGCTCATCAAATATGGTTAATTTAGATTCTCTTACAGCAATTGTTGCAATTTCTATTCTTTTTAATTCTCCTCCTGATAAAGATCCATTTACTTCTCTATCGATATACTCTTTAGCACATAAACCTACATTTGATAATATATCACATGCTTCTTTTTTATTGATATCTTTTCCAGCAGATAATTTTATTAAATCATATACGGTAATTCCTTTAAATTTTACAGGTTGTTGAAAAGCAAAGGAAATTTGTTTTCTTGCCCTTTCATCTATACTTAAATTGGTTATATCTTCTCCATTCAATATAACTTGTCCACTATCTGGTCTTTCAATTCCCATAATGATTTTACAAATCGTAGACTTTCCAGATCCATTTGGCCCTGTTATTGCAATTAGCTTGTCTTCATCTATTTTTAAATTGATATTATCTAATATTTTTTTATTGTCTCTTGTAAAACATATATTTTTTAGTTCTAACATTTTATTGTTCCTCCTGTTTCTTAAAATTTTGTAATGTTCTTTTACATTCTCTACATTTTTCGTTTTCCCAACTATGGTTACATTTTAATTTATCTATTTGTAATGTTTTTGTCATAAATTGTTCCAATTTTTCTTCTGTTTCTTCAGAAATCACGCTTTTTATTTTTATGGAATCTTCAACTGCAGTACTTTCGTCTGTCCCTAAAATTTCTGCCAAAAATATTTTTACTACATCATATTTTTTTAATATATTTTGTGCAATCTTTTTGCCTTTTTCAGTTAATACTATATCTGAATATGGCGCATAGTTTATGATTCCTTTTTCTTTTAATGTTTTCATTGCTCTATTTACACTTGGCTTTGTAACTATCATTTTGTCTGCTATATCGGTTACTCTTATTTTATCTTCATTATGTTCTAATATATATATTGTCGTTATATATTCTTCTAGCGATTTTGTTAATTCCATTTTCTTCCTTCTTTCCATTTATATATATCTTTTTAAATCCAAAAAATAAATGTTAGCGTACGCTAACATTTTACTATCTTTTTTATTTTCTGTCAATACTTTTTTAATTTATTCCATAACTTCCTTCTATTGGATCTTTAAAATAGGCGATTTGGTATGGATCAAATGTATATACAATAAAACTTAATAATAGTGCAAAAAGTAATATAATGGATATCTTTTCTAGATCATACTTCTTTTTGGATAACAATAATTTATATATGATGTATTCCCCTAGTAAAACACTAATCACAAATGATGCTATATCTATTATCAAAAAATTCGTTCCTAGGATACCTGTATAAGTATAAAAGAACGCTGTTATAAAAGCCATAGAAAAAACAATTCCTGTTGCTTGTGCAAACCAATAATTACTACTTTCCTTTTTTATAAAAAAACTTCCTATTAATGCCATGAATGTCATTGGATAAAATGTTAATTTTAAATGTTCCCATGTACTTTCATTTACTGCACTAAATATAGCGACAAATTTGTTTTCTCCTGACCACTCATATGTAAAATGCAATAATATTCCTAAAATTAATGATACAATTACGGAAATGATTATCCATTTTTTTATATTCATATTATCACCTCCTTATAATAATATTAAATCGGTATAAAAATAAGAATAGTTTTGTAATATTTTTGTAACACAAATGTAATATAAATGTAATACACTTTTACGACAAATTATTGTATAATATATTTGACGAATTTTTATACAAAAAGACAAAAAATGGAGGATATAATGAGCATCGAATCTGATTTACGAAAAGATGGAATTAGAGTTGTTGATATACTTGATACGATGTCTGTAAACCGAATCGCTCACAATGTTGCAGCAAAGCTTTGCGAAACTTTTCCAGAACTTTGCTTTAATGAGACAGATTTATTTGCAAAACTTTCTAGATTGAATATGTATAGAGCTACTATGCCAGAAGGCATGGCAGAAGCTAATTATTTTTATAAAAATACATCTATCTATTTTAACCAAAAAGTGGATTTTGAGGATTTAGAAGAATTTGCAATTCATGAATGTATCCACTACATTCAAGAAGTTAAAGATAAAAAAAATAATCTTGTTAGAATGGGATTATGCAATTTTGATAATTTTAAAATTGTTGGTATGGGATTAAATGAAGCAGCAGTTCAATACATGGCATCTAAAGTGATTGGTATAGAAAAAGACTATGTTAAGTATTTCGGAATTTCTTTTAGGACAATAAGCCCTTCATATTATCCATTAGAATGTAATTTAATTGAACAAATGGCTTATTTAACAGGCGAATCTGTTCTGTTTGATAGCACATTTACAAGTAATGACAATTTTAAAAATGCTTTTATTGATTTAACTTCAGAAAAGGTTTATGACGATATTCAATATTATATTGATCAAATTCTTGAACTTGAAGAAAATCTTATAAAACTTGGTAATAAATTTTCTTCATATGATGAAAGAAATAAAAAAGTTGATAAAATTGTAGCAAAAACAGATAATTGCAAAAACAAAATTGCTGATTATTATATAAAAGCTCAAAATTTAATTATTAAAAATTATTTTGACAAAGCTTTTAAGAAAATTACAAACTTAGAAGAACTTGATAATTATAGAAAGAAATTAGAGCATTATGGAGAGTTTATAGGTCGTACAGATGACTATACTTTCTTTGATGATTACTATACAGAAAAGATGTCAGCATTAGAGCATAAATCTAATGTATTTGAAAATGGTGGCATCGAAACAGCTCTTGAATGTAAGAAACCTAATAAGTTTGTTTCTTGGTTAAGAGCAATCAAAAACTTCGTAACAGGAGAAAAAATACATAATTAACAAAAGACTTTAGTATACAAAGGATTTCTAAAAAACAAATGATTTTATTTACAAATGATTTGTTATACACGGATGATTTTACAAAAGATAAATATACAAAGGATTTTGCAAGTTATATAAATTTCTAAAGATAAAAATACAAAAGATTCTTGTTCACAGAAGAATTTTTAAAAATACAAATGAATTTCAAAGAGGGTTTCCTGAAATGGAAACCCTCTTTTTTATATAAGATAAAAAGTAAACCTGTAATGATTCGAAAACCAAAAAGTTCACGCTTTCTTATTTTACTTCTAAAAATTCAATAATATGATTTGCAGCATTTCTTCCTGACCTAGCAGCCCATGCTACAGTTCCTTTTTCTCCAGCTATATCTCCACTTGCAAAAACTTTTGGATTTGAAGTTCTATTATTTTCATCAATTTGTATATATCCCCATTTATTTAATTCTAATCCTAAGTTGTTAACAATATCTTCTGGCATTGAACCAAGCGCCATTACTACATAATCCATATCGATTATATAATTACTATCTGGTATATTTACAGGAACTTTTCTCGTTTCTCCCTCTTTTTGTACCAAGTCTGTTTTAATTAGCTCTAATTTTTCTACTTTATCTTTTCCTAATATTTTCACAATATTATTTTGAAATAAAAATTCAATTCCTTCTTCTTTTGCTTCTTTTATTTCTTTTGTTTCGGCAGGCATTTGTTCTTCTGCTCTTCTATAAATCACCTTTACCTCTTTTGCTCCTAGTCTTTGAATTGTTCTGGCACAATCCATTGCAACATTTCCACCACCTATGACGGCAACTTTCTTATTTGTGTAGTCAGGATGGTATTTTTTCTCTAGCAATTGATTACCACCATATACGCCATCTAGTTCTTCTCCTTCAACACCCATTTTCGTAGTAATATTTGCTCCAAAAGATAAAAGCACTGCATCATATTCCTTTTCTAAATCTTTTAAAAATAAATTTTTTCCTAGTTCTTGGTTATATTCCACTTTTAAACCTAAATCGATTACTTTTTGTATTGTTTCTTTTACAATCTCTTTAGGCAATCTAAATTCTGGTATTCCATGAACTAATAATCCACCTAGATAATCATATTTTTCATATAAAGTTACCGAAAATCCTTGTTTTAATAAAAATGCACTTGCCGTAATACCAGAAGGTCCACCTCCTACAATTGCCACTTTTTTATGCTTATTTATTTTATCTAATTTTTCGATACTGTATTTTTCTTTTAAAGATATATCTCCAATAAAAGCTTCTAATTCTCCAACACTTACTGAATCAGATTTTATGCCTCTAACACATGAACCTTGGCATTGTTTTGTATGTGGACAAATTCTCCCACATACAGCTGGTAATACTGTTGTTTCTGACAATATTTCATATGCTTCTTTATAATCTTCTTCTTTTATTGCTTTTATAAACCCTGGAATATCATTTCCTAAAGGACATCCTTTATTTGAACATGGTTTTATTTTACAATTTAAACAATAATTTGCTTTTTCTTTTATTTCTTCCATTTTTATTTCTCCATTCTTTTCATAACTTCTTTTAAATCTTTAATAAAATCAATTTTTTTTGTTTCATCTCTTAATAATGCTGCTGGATGCCAAGTAGGCATATAAGAAATCCCCTTTTTTTCAAACCATTTTCCTCTACTTGCGGTTATTCCATATTCTTTTCCTAATATATTTTTTAAGGCTACACTACCAAGTAAAACGATTATTTCAGGCTTTACTAAAATAACTTGATTTCTTAAATAATTTAAACATGCTTGTGCTTCATCATCTTCTGGATTTCTATTTGAAGGTGGTCTACATTTTACGATATTTGCAATATATACGTCTTCTCTTTTTAAACCTACCGCTTCAAAAGCCATATTCATTAATTTTCCTGCTTTACCTACAAATGGAATACCTTGCATATCTTCATCAGCTCCAGGTCCTTCTCCAATAAACATTAATTTAGCATTCTTGTTACCTGTTCCAAAAACTACATGATTCCTATTCTGGCATAATTTACATTTTCTACATTGTTTCGCTTCTGCTTCTAATTGCTCCCAATTATCGTACATTTTTTACTCCTTAAAGTTAAATTTTAAAAATCTTCATTGCATTTTCATATGTTACTCTAGCAATTTCTTCTGTTTCTACTCCTTTTATCTCTGCTATTTTCTCCGCTACATATCTAACATTTCTACAATCATTTCTCTTTCCTCTATTGGGTTCTGGACTCAAATACGGGCTATCTGTTTCAATTAATAGCTTATCTAATGGTACCATTTTTACTACATCTACTGCATTTTTTGCATTCTTAAATGTGATTGGACCTGCAAAGGATATATAAAATCCTAATTCCAAAGCATGTTTTATCATTTCTTGATTTTGTTGGCAACAATGAAATATTCCTTTTTCTTTTACAGGATTATCTCTTAATACCTGTATGGTATCTACTGCTGCATCCCTAGAATGAATTACGATTGGCAATGCTAATTGATTAGCCAATTCTATTTGTTTTATAAATGCTTGTTTTTGTAATTCTTTATTTTCTTTATTCCAATAATAATCTAATCCTATTTCTCCAATCGCCACTAATTTTTTAGTAAGATTTTGTGTCACAATTTCTGAAATTTCTTCTATACTTTTCCACAATTCAGTATTATTCTGTGGAATATCATTAGGTGAAATCCCACAAATTGAATAAATATATTCATATTTTTTTGATAATGCTAATGATTTTATAGAAGATGGTATATCATAACCTGCACATACAAATTTTGTTACTCCAGATTGATAGGTTTCCTTTATAATTTGTTCTCTATCTTCATCAAATTTTTCATCATTGTAGTGTGCGTGTGAATCAAAGAATTCCATTTTATTCCTCCTCTTAGCATAAAATAACGACATTTGCTATCGCATAATCTTTACAATGAGAAATGCTTATATCTATATCTTCAAATTTTTTAAACTTACTATTTATTATATTTATATATGGTCTTCCATTTTCGTCATTTACTATTTCTATATCTTTCCATGATATTTCATATTTGTCGTCTAAACTTGATGATATAGCTTTAAAGACTGCTTCTTTTGCTGCAAATCTTGCTGCATAATGTTGATATTTTTGATTTTTTTTGCTTTCACAATATTCTATTTCTTTTTCTGTATATACTCTTTCACAAAATTTTCCATCTGTACTTTCTATACTTTCCTTTACTCTGCTGATTTCTATTATATCTGTTCCTGTTCTTATTTTCATCATATTCTCCCTTATCTTTTTGACTTATTGCATTTTTTCCATTCTATTCCTATCCTTTTATTATGATAAGAGCGACATTTAATGCCGCTTTAATCGAAAAAGAATCCTATATTTAGCATATTGAAAACTAATGCAAGTAATAATAATATTACTATAAGTACATTTGTCTTTGAGTTTTTTTCAATATTTAATTCTTTATATAAAATATCATACTTATTTTTTGTATCAAAATATATGTTATTGATTTCTAGGACTTCTTTTAAATATTGGTAAAATAAAGATCCTGTATCTTCTGATGTAACTTCATTTATCCATAATGTTTGTGTGAATTTGATAAATTCTTTTCTCGTTTTTTTAATGTTCGTTCCTTCTCTAAATTCTAAATTTATCTTTTTTAAATAAATTTTTGTATATAATGCTAATATATATGTATATAAATATTGTTCCTGAAACTCCTGTGGAAATATTGTATAGTTATTGATATCGCAACTCGAACTAAATAGTGTAACTCCTTGTTTCGTTAAGCCCAATTTTGCATATTTCCATTTAGAAATTACTTTCATTTCCTCTCTAGAAAAGTTTATACTATTGTCACTTGATAATATATTCAAGAATTTTATATAACTATCTCTTATTTTCTCAAATTCATTATTATTATTCCAATTTTCTTGGTCTATACATACATAGGAATATGTTAAAAATCGTTCTGTATCTATATCCAATTTCATGGATTCTACATTTGAACCCGTTAAATTTTGTATAAATTCTTTAAAATATTTTACATCACTAAAACAGTCTGTTTGGACTCTTATATTATCATAATTGTTCATATTACTGTATTCTTGATTAATATCTCTAAATTTATAATTAAAGTTTAATAAATCAGAAAAACGATTACTATCTTCTATATTTGTTTTTATACATAAAAAACATATACCTGTATTAAAACATATAATTTCTATTTTAGGAATTTTAAAAAATATGCCACTTTTTTCTGAAGTTGAACCTTGTATATCTTTTTTTATTGTGTATTCAAATATCGTACAACCATTTTTAGCTAAAATAGCTGCTTTCGTATCTAATGGTAGCTCTTCTAATTTGGCCAGTTTGGTTTTGCTTAAATTAAAACTATTAAACATATAGTCTCTTGCTCTATGTGAAAAGTATGAATATATGTCTAAGTCTTTATCTTTTTTAAAAATTCTTAATTTACAATTTTCATCTTTTAGCAATTTTAACAAGTATTTTGTATATCTTGATTCCTTTACTACATAAGGATATATAAAATATGTATATTGATATTTTGTCTTTAGCTCCATTTATTATAACATTCCTTTCATATTACTATTTTTCGCAATAATAATTCATGTTTATATCTTGTCCTAAGTGCCATTTTCCTATAAAATCTATTTTTAGATTATTTTCAAGATTATATTTTGGTTCTATAACAACATTCCCATCTTTATCAACAGATCCCCATAATCCATCCTTTTTTATTGCAGCATATCCTTGTTCATTTTGCTCTGTTGCATCATCATATATATAATCTACAACTATTTCTCCTTTTTTATTTACAAATCCGTATTTACCATCCTTCTTACTTAAAAATATTGTATGATCACTTAATATTTCTGTATTAGGCTTTTCTTCACAATTGAAATTATAATATTTATATTCATCATTTACTCTCATTTTTATATAAGATTTATTTTCATTTAATTCTGATAATATGCCGGTCAATTTAACATTACATTCTGCATCAATTATAGAAGTATTATATTCAGCATCTTCAGCTATATATAAATTTGCTGTTTCATTATAAGTGATTCCTGTATAGTCAAATGGTAATTGTATATTTTCTGCTGAGTCAATGATGCCATATTTATCATTTTGCTTTGCTATATAATCACCATCATTGGTTTCTTTTAAGTCTTGATATTTTGCTTCTATTAATATTTCTCCAGATGCACTTATTTCACCATATAAATTATTTCTTGTATATATAAATCCTCTAGATGTTTCTGATTTTATATCATCAAATCCATCTTGTAATATGGTTTCTCCTGATGAATTGATTACTTTTAATACTCCTGCCTCTACGACTAAATAATAGTTTGGCAAATACACTTGTTTTATATCATCATACTTATTTTCAAGTATTTGCATTTTTGTTGTACTGATAACTCCGTATTTCCCATCTTCACTAGTGGTTATATATCCTTCTTTATAAGTTTCTCCTAAATTTTTGATTTCTGTATAATTTGGTTCTATGATAATACTTCCTGTATCATTTACTAATCCTAATTTTCCATCTTTTTTTATTAAGATGCTATTTTCTATTCCTTGTAAGGCAGTTATTTCTTCGTATTCACATGGTAATAATTTTGCACCATTTAGGTCTATTAACCCATATTTTCCATCTTTCTTAACTTTTAATGCATTTTTTTCATACCATGTATTGTCATTGTCATCAAAATTTATAATTGGTTCTACTTGTTCGAATTCTGTAAATATTGCTTCATTTTTACTGTTGATAGCTTTTGATTTATATTCTCCTGTTTCTTCATTGATATCATATGTATAAATAAAAACTTCTTTCGTTTCATCTGGTATTACAATCATTTCTTGATAAGAAGGTGTAATAATCGTTTGTCCCGCCTGGTTGATAACACCCCATTTATCGGCTGAGTATAATGCGTAATATGCACTACTTTCAATCGTTTCTTCTTTTTGAGCGAATACATTTCTTATAATAAATATGAACATGATTAAAACGACGATTGCTAATATGACTGCGATTACTTTTTGATAGTTTAATTTTCCTTCTGTCTCATATCTTTTCCCTTTGCTCATTATAACCTCCAATTAATATTTTTCTACGTGTATACTATATCATAAAATTTCTAATGTTACAAGTAAAATGAAGATATTTTGTGTTTATTAATTAAAAAAGATATATGCATATTTCTCGTCAAAAACTTGCCCCGGTCTTCCTATAGGCCTTTGACTTCTAAAAATGCATATATCTTTTTTTACATAATAAAAATTTTATTTTTGTTTTTCTGTTAATTTACATACAATAATACTCATATCATCTTTCGCAATACCATAATTGTTATCTATAGCTTCATTTAATATCATATCCGCGATTTTCTGGCAATTTGTCGTTTCAATATCTTCTAACATATATTTTACCCATAGTTCTTTGTTCTTATATTCTATATTGGAATCAATGATTCCATCACTACAAATGACGATAATATCATTATTTTCTATATCTTTATCATATGTTGTTAAATTGATTTCTTTTAAAATTCCTGCAGGCAAGCTTAGTGATTTTACAATTTGCACTTTTTTCTTATTTTTTACATATGTTGGACATGCTCCATTTTTTATAAATTCTATTTTCCCATTATATAAATCAATGATGGCTATATCTAATGTTGCAAATATTTCTTCATTTGTATTCATAATCGTTGTATTAATTAAATCGATAGATGTATCTTTATCAAAGCCTGACATTAACAATCTTTCTAGCATTTTAATTGCTATTTGACTACTTTTTCTTGCTTCAGGTCCAGACCCCATACCATCACTTAAAGCAATTAAATATTTGCCATCATTTAATCTTATTTGTAAAAGACTATCACCTGAAACAGAACTATTATCTTTTACCTTTGTAGCTTGTCCTATTTGCAATATATATTTATCTTCTGATAGATAACAAAATACTCGCTTTCCTTGTTTGTTTAATTTTTTTGTTCTTGTTTTATTAGGCATTAGTTTTTCTCCAATGTTTTTTTCTAATACCTTTTGGATTTTTTCTATATCCACATTTTCACTGGTTTTACTATCTTCTTTTAAATACACTTCAATAAAAAATCTATCTTCTATTTTGTTTATTTCTATTGTTTCTACTAATATATCTTTCACTTCAAGTGTTGTGATTATTTTTTTCTTTTGTTCTATAAAATCATTCTCATTTTCTATCTTTTCTTCTATTTGTGTAGCTATACTTGATATTGCTTTTGAAACACCATCTAATTGTGCTTGCACATTCTTTTTATTGGATTTTACTTTTTCCTCCCATATAAAATTAGATTTACTTATTTTATATGCGTAATTTACTGCTTTTACGATTTGCTCCACATCATCATTGATAATTTTACTCATTTTTTTATCTTCATATTGTACGATATAGTTATTGTTATTAGCAAAAGTAGTTAAAATATCCTCTTTATCTATTTCTTGTTTTTCTAAAAGTGTATCAAATAATTCAGACACAATTAGACCTTCTGTTTTTACCATATCTTCATATAAAATATTTTCTTCTAGTCCATCTAAATTGTTTAATATTTCTTTTATAAATGCTTGCTTATTTTTATCATGTAATTCTTTTGATGTTTCTTCTTGTTCTGTTTCTTCATATGTATCAGCCATATCTTTAATGGTTTCTGATACCATATTCAATTGATTAATTGCTTCTTTGCTCTGGTTTAAAGTTCTTCCTGAATTTAAATCTGGCAACATCTGATTGTTTTTCGTTAATTCTTCTACATTGATGCCAACCCATTTTGGAACTGCCAATAATCCAAGTGATGCTATTAAAATCTCTTTAAAAATATTTAAATCTGTAGAAGTTCCTCTTGAAGCATAGATTAATATCGCATTTCCAATTAAGAAACCTATAATAACTCCTATTTTTCCAAATCTATTTAAAACACCTGCTATCATTCCAGAAACGGCATATAATGCTACAATAATTGGCTCATTTTGTGCAATGATTCCTAGCGTTATCCCTATCATAACACCTGAAGTTGTTCCAATTAAAATTCCATTTCTCCACCCTAACATTAGAACAATAAATATACTGCAAATATTTCTGACAGATAATCCTAATATTGAAAAATCACCAAATGCCGATACTGCTATGGATAGTAATAAACTTGCTCCTAAGACTTCTTCTATTGAAAAAGCTTTTCTTTCCGTAACTTGTTGTATAACAACTAATGAATTTACAAAAATTTTATAAAATACTACGGAAAGTACTGCTAATATAATATGTAAAATGAAATCTGCAACTGTAAATTTCGTTAATATTAATTTTGCTAACATTACAAGTAGGATACTTGCAAATATATGTTTTGATATTTGTATTTCTTCATTTTTATATTCATCATTTTCTCTTGGAGGTTTTATACACATTAATATTAATAACATTAATATGATAAGAATATAATTTAAGGCTCCTACCATACCTACCCCGATGATATTTCCTATCAGTCCAACAATAACAACTCCTATCGCTGGCACGCCACTCGCTAAACAAGCTCCTACGATTGCTATACTAAATGGTGAAACTTCTTGTCCCATTCCTACAGTTGATATCATAAAAGATATTATATATGTGATTATATTTTTTATTTGAAATAAATTTTTAAGTACTTCTATTTTTGTGTTCGCTTTTGACATCCTTACCACCTCATACTTTTTCATAATATAGTAATATTTTAATCGTTTTCATTAGTGTATTTTGTCTTTTTTGGTACTCTACTACAAAAAAGTTTTTTACAATTTGTGATATTTATTATTTATTTTTCTTATTTTACTTTGTTTTGTGTTTTATATTTTATTATAGATTGTCGAAAATTACAAGATTTTTTTGTAATTTGCATAAAATTTAACATTTTTTTAATTTGGTCATATAATAAATAATAATTCATATATTATTAAGAGGTGATAATATGTCAGATAAAATGGATGATTTATTTGCTAATGTTAAAAAAATGGTAGATAGCGGAAATATTCCTGATGATATAAAACAAATAATGAACAATATACAAAGCTCATCTACTAATTCAAATAATAGTAATAATGCTGATTTAAATAATATATTAAGTCAAGTTTCTCCTGAGATGCTTAATAATTTAAGTTCTATGTTAAATTCTAATAATGGAACGTCCAATAATCAAAATAATAACCAAAATTCTAATAATTTTAATATAGATATGAATACCATTATGAAGATGCAAAAAATAATGGGAAATATGAACAATAAAAATGATCCTCGTGCTAATTTATTGTATTCTCTAAAACCATATTTAAGAGATAGTAAAAAAAGTAAGCTTGATCAATATGTAAATTTATTGAATATATCTAAAATGGCAGAAATGATGAATAATAATAACAACAATGATAATAAAAAGCAATAAAAAGGTGTGTGAAATAAATGTCTAGATTTCCATTTTATGGTCCTCCTTTTCCATATTATAATCCTTACCATAGAAATCATTTTTCTAATTTTAATCCTTCTGTACATGCACCTGAATCACCAATTTCTTCAAATAATGATTCCTATAAGAATGAAAGTTGCTCCAAAAATCAAAAAAAGGATGATTATTGGTTAGATATATTTGGTATTAAATTATATTATGATGATGTACTAATCCTAAGTCTTTTATTTTTTCTATATAAAGAAGAAGTAAAAGATGAATGGTTATTTTTAGCATTAGTTCTATTACTTATAAGTTAAATAAGAGCAATAAAATATTGCTCTTTATTCTATAACAATGTTATCCTCTTTTACATAAATATATGCATATTCTCTAATTCCTTCTTGTTCTCTATCAATTTCTCTTACAATATTGGAAATACGCAATTGTACTGCGTCTAAAGTACTAGCTGCAATGATTGCTTCTTTATTTCCTTTTGCTCCAGCATGTGCTAAACCTCTTAATTTTCCTATAACAATAATATTGTCAGCAGCAATAACTTCAGCACCAGAGTTTACATCCCCTATTACAACAATACTACCTTCTACTTCTATCCTTTGTCCAGAACGTAAAGAACCTTTATGAAATAAGGTTTCTGAAGTTTCAACATCTTTTTTATAACTTCTAACAATACTGTGCAAGCCTAAAGTTGTAGGAGTATCAAAATTCACTTTTACATCTATTTTCTTTGTGATTATTTCTTTAATCTCTTCTAATTCACTATTTTTTAATATTTTTCCTGTAACTCTTATTGGAGTTTTCTCTTCTTGATACATCTTACTTAACTCTGAAATTTTAGAAATTAATTCAGGAATGATTTCTTCTTGTTCTGCATTATCATCTATTTTTATAACTATTTCATCTTTCTTTAAGTTTATACTAACACAACTCATATTTTAACATCCTTTCATTTAGCTATCTGATTTCTTCTGTATATGGAATTGCTTGTGTACTCTCATTTACTTTTGTTGTTTCATTACTTCCAAAGTATTGTGTAAGAACATCTCTCGCTACTTCTGCTGCATAACTTCCATGTCCTCCATTCTCTATTAAAACGACAACAGCTACTTCTGGATTTTCATATGGTGCAAAACATACAAACCAAGCATCAACAATATCATTATTATTTTCATCCGTTCCAGCCTCAGCAGATCCTGTTTTACCCGCTACTTCTACAGGGAAATTTCTAAAAATGCTATACGCTGTACCACCTGTTTCACTCGTAGCCATTCTCATTCCCTCTTTAGCTACATTTATGCTTTCAGTACTTATCTGTATTCCATCATCTGTTTCTTCTATTCCTAGCTTTTCATTTGTATAGTTTTCTATTTCTTCTCTAGAAACTTCTGTACCATCTGATTTAACAATTGACTTAATAATAGTAGGTTCTACAAGAGTTCCTCCATTTGCAATTGTTGAAATATATTTTGCTATTTGCATAGGTGTATAATTATTATCCCCTTGTCCTATTGCTGACATTAGTGTTTCTCCAGGATTCCAATTTTCTTTTCCCTCTCTTGACGCAACGGTTCCTGCTGTTTCGCTTGGCAATTCTATACCTGTTTTTTTGCCTAATCCAAAATGTAATGCGTATTTGGTAATATTATCAATTCCTATTCTATATCCAGTTTCATAAAAGAAATAGTTACAAGAATGTTGTAAAGCTTGTGTAACATTTAAATAACCATGTCCCCTATGATAACTTGTATAATACCAACATTTTGGTTGATAATCATTAAATCTTTTATAAATACCTGTATCATTCATTGTTTCTTTAGTAGTAATTGCACCTGTTTCTAATCCTGCAATTGCTGTTACCATTTTAAAAATCGAACCTGGTTCATATGCGGCTTGTATTGCTTTGTTTAATTGTGGGTGTGCTTCATTTGTATTTAAATAATTCCAATTCTCCGTTGAAATTCCTCCAACAAACCATTCTGGCTCATAGGTTGGATAACTTGCTGTTGCTAACACATCTCCTGTATTCACATCCATCAAAACAACAGCTCCACCTTCTGCATTATATGTTTCAGAAAATCCTCCTGATTTTATTTTGTTTATACAGCTTTCTAACGCAGTTTCTGCTGTTTGTTGCAAATTGGAATCAATTGTTAAAACCACATCACTTCCTGCCTGTGCCTCTTCCGTAATATATTCTCCTGTTATTGTTCCGTCTATGGATATATCTACTTGTTTTTCTCCATCTGTACCTTTTAAATAATCTTCAAATACATATTCTATTCCTGTTCTACCAATGATATCGTCACTATCATATCTATCTTTATTGGCATTATACTCCTCTTCATTTATTTTTCCAGTATAACCAATTACATGTGCAGCTAAACTTCCCGCTAAATATGTTCTGACAGCATCAGCTGATATGTTTATTCCTGGAAATTCACTATTTCTTTCACTTATTTGTGCCACTATTTCTTCGCTTACATCTTCCGCAATTGTTATTGATTTTGTTGCACTATATCCTATTGTAGTAATTTTATATCTGATAGAGATAATCTTTCTTATATCTTCGACATTTTCTTGGGTTATATCATATTTATCTTTAAATGCATAAAATGCCTCTTCTGCTCCTATATTTTCATCTAGTTTATTATCTTTTTTCCATTTTACAAGATTATCATCAGAAACTGTAAATTCAAAAGGATTTATTTTTATTGGGAAAGAATCCGTATAAGACACTTGGTATTCATTTAATAAATTGACTAATCTTAGTATCGTATTGTTTAATTCTTCATTATCAATATTTGTTTTAAATAATTCTACACTATATTCTGTTCTAACTCCTGCAAGCTCATTTCCAGATCTATCTACTATTGAACCTCTAGCAGCCTCTATAGAAGTTACTCTAGATAATCTTGTATTAGACTGCTCTCTATAAGTTTCACCATTTACAACTTGTAAATTAAATAATTGAGCAATTAATATAATTCCAATGACATATGCAAGAATGGTTATTATATTAAATCTAAAATTAATCTGCTCATTTCCTGTATCTGCCTCCCAAGAAGTGTCTCTATCAAAACTTATCCTATTCTTCAATTGCTCACCTGCTTTCAGAAATATCTAGTTAAAATTTTATCTCCTTTTATTTCATTTTCTATTTCATATCCGGTAATTTTCATTAATGGATACAATATAATAATTAAAAGTATATTATATACAACTTCTATTGATAATATCTTTATAAATGCCAATATATCTACATTTGTTTCTAAAATTACATATTGTACAATACAAAATACCACTTCATATACAATAGTAGTAATTGCTCCCATTAACAAAACTGTTATTCTACTATCTTTAGAAAAGTTCTTATCAAATATTCCACCTAACAATCCTACTATCGCTAAACATACGGATGTTATTCCTATACTTTTGCCCATCCATAAATCTATAAAAATTCCATACATGATACCATATATTATTCCCATGCTTCTTCCCATATACAATCCTATATATAACATGAAAATAACAAATAAATTTGGCATTACTCCTGCTATTGTAAAATTCGTAAAAAAAATGGTTTGTAGTAAATATAGAACTATACAAATCATAATTAATGCGAAATGTATCAAGATTTTTTTCATATCTACTCCCTATTAATTTGTTATAACAAGTACGGTTTCTAATTTTTCAAAATCAACAGCTGTTTCTATTAAAGCATAAGAGTCTGTTTTATTAGTACCTTCAACAACCTTTTTTATTGTTCCCACATGGATTCCTTTTAAATAGATACCACCTAATCCAGAAGTTTCAACACTGTCTCCTTGAATAATATTAGAATCTGTTGAAATATACTCTGCTTTTAAAATAGAATTTTTTTCTACGGTTCCTTTACAAATCATACTATCTCTAGTTGTACTTGCTAAACAACTAGTAGCACTTGCACTATCTGCTATTGTTTGTATCTTAGCTGTATTCGAAGTTACAGAAACAACGTATCCTACTAATCCTTCATCTGCAATAACTGTCATATTTTCTTCAATTCCATTATCACTACCTACATTTATGACAACCGTTTTAGAATAATTGCTGATATCTCTTGAAATAATAGTTCCTGGTACAGTTGTATATTCCCCATATTTTTCTGCTAAATTTAACTGTTGTTTTAATTGTTCATTTTCATTTTTTACTATCTCATATTCTCTTAAATTTTGTTCTAATTCACTATTTTTTTGTTTTAATTTTTCGTTCTCAGCTTTTAATTGATTAATATTTTCAAAAAAACTGTCATTACCATTTAATTTATTTTTCAAATAGGTTAAACCATTCTCTACTGGAACTACAACAATATTGGCAACATTTTCAATGATAGATACACTTTCCGAATTATTATTCGTAAATACAACTAACAATATTAGTATTATGATTGTAACAATAATACCGATTATTCCACCTTTTTTATCTCTTTCCATCTATTCTCTTCCTTCATTATCTTTTTCTAGAATTTGCCAAAACATTTCTTAATTTTTCGATATCTTGTAATGTTTTTTCTGTTCCTCTTACTACACAATCTAATGGTTCATCTGCTATATATACTGGCATACCCGTTTCTAAGCTTATCAATTTATCCAAATTTTGTATTAAAGCTCCTCCTCCAGATAATACAATTCCCTTTTCCATTATGTCAGATGCAAGCTCTGGTGGTGTTTTCTCTAAAGTAACTTTTACAACTTCTACAATCTTATCTATGGATTCTTTCATTGCTTCTTCAACTTGATCTGATGTAATTTCTACTGTTCTTGGCAAACCATCATTTAAATCTCTCCCTTTTATTTCCATGGACATTTGTGTCATTAATGGCATAGCACATCCTATTTGCTTTTTAATTTGCTCTGCTGTTACGTCTCCTATTGCTAAATTTAATTCTTTTTTTACATAATTAATAATATCTTCATCTAATTCATCACCAGCAATCCTTATAGAATTACTAATTACAATACCTCCTAAAGATATTACAGCAACTTCAGTTGTCCCTCCACCAATATCTACAATGATATTTCCACTTGGTTCTTCTATTTCTATCCCTGCTCCAATCGCTGCAGCCATTGGTTCTTCTACTAAATATACTTCTCGCGCTCCAGCATGTATGATTGTCTCTTCTACAGCCCTTTCTTCAACTTCTGTAATACCTGATGGAACTCCAACTAGTACTCTTGGTCTTATTGCATTATATCTTTTACAAACTCTTTCTAATATATTTTTTAACAATAATTTAGTTGCAGTAAAGTCTGCAATGACACCATCTTTTAATGGTCTTATTGCATTAATTTCTTTTGGTGTTCTTCCAAGCATTTCTTTTGCTTCAGCTCCCGTAGCTAAAATATTTCCTGTCTTTGAATCTACTGCAATTACAGAAGGTTCTCTTAAAATAATTCCCTTTCCTTTTACAGTGACTAATATATTAGCTGTGCCTAAATCTATTCCTATGTCCTTAGATTTGAATGACAAAAAATTCATATTTATTCTTCCCTTTCATTTTGAGTTAATTTTTGTGAAAAGATACTTGTATAACTTTTTTCTCCTATTACAATATGATCTAATAACTGTATTCCTAATATTTTAGCAGCTTGTCCTACTTTATTGGTAAATTCTATGTCAGCATTACTTGGTGTTGAATCTCCTGAAGGATGGTTATGTATTAATATAATTTTTGCCGCTTCTATTTTTACTGCTTCATTTAATACAGATTTTATTGTTGCTACAACAAAATTGCCACTACCTATTGCAATATCTTTCATTTTCAACAAGTTGTTTTTGTTATTTAACAGTGCAACTTTTAATATCTCTTGTTTTTCAAATCTCATTTTTTCTATTAGTATCTCGGCTATATCTTGAGGTTTTCGTATTCTTTTTTCTCTATAAGGTATTACTGTATTCATTCTTGTTGCTATCTCACATACTGCTTTTAATTGTATTGCTTTTACTTTTCCTATACCTTTTATTTTCATAAATTCTTCTACTGCTAGTTCCCTTAAAAAATTCAATCCTTCTTTTTCTTCATTATCATTTAATTTGAGTATTTTTTGTGCAAGCTCTAGTGCAGTTTCTTCTTTAGTACCTGTTTTAATTATGATTGCAAGTAATTCTGCATTGGTTAAAAACTTTTCGCCATATTGTTCTAATTTCTCATATGGTCTTTCCGTCATTGGTAATTCTTTCATTTTGATTGACATTATCTCCTCCGATTCTGCCCCTACGGAAATTCCTATTATACCGTGCTACTATTATATATTGATTTTGTGTTTTTTTCAAGTATTCTGGGAATTTTTTTAAATCTTATTACATAAAAGTATACATATTCATATTTCGAAAGCAAAGACCCATAGGAAGACCCCAGCTATGTTTTTGCTAAGAAATATGAATATATATACCTTATAAATATGATTAATCTAATTACCAAAAATTGTTCCTTTAAATATAATAGTAATAGTAGTATAATATATTTACAAGGTGATGGAGGTTTTCGAATGAAATTTGAAAAATTAACAGATAGTAAAATTAAAGTCATTTTTACTGCAAAAGATTTAATTTTAAATAATATTTCAACCAAAGAGTTTTTTGCGGATAGTTCCATATCTCAAAAACTTTTAGAATACTTGCTTTTAAAAGCCGAAAATGAATTAGATTTCAAAACTGAAGATTGTAAATTATTAGTTGAAGCTGTAAAATATTCGGGCGGAGGATTAGCTTTTACTATTACTAAATTAGCTGATTATAATAAGGCGACTCCTATAAGTTTAATTTATAAATTTGAAAATTTTGAGGATTTTTTAGATTTATGTACCCATATTAAAAATACAACAATTATTAATTTAGAAAATTTTTCAGAACAGTTTTCATTATATCTCTATAATAATACATATTACTTGTTTATTAATGATTATCTAAACATTCCTCTAGGCATTATAAATGTGTTTGATGAATTTGGAGAGCATATTTATTATCCTTATAAATTGGAAGGTATTATTAATGAATATGGAAAAATAATATATGAAAAAAATGCTATTGTTGAAGGAATAAAAATTATATAAAGAGTACATAAAATGTACTCTTTATTTTAATATAAATAATATTGTGGGTTATAAGCTACTCCATTAACCCTTATTTCTAGATGTAAGTGATTTCCTGTACTGTTCCCTGTACTTCCTACAGCTGCTATTACATCTCCTTGATTTACATATGTACCTGTTGAAACATATAATTTGCTACAATGTGCATAATATGTTTGAATGCCATTTTCATGTATTATTACAACCATATACCCATAGGAACCTGATCGTCCTGAAAATGTTACTGTACCTGATGCAGCTGCCTTTATAGGTGTTCCTCTTGGTGCAGCTATATCTAAACCTGTGTGATTACTAACCCTTATACTGCTTCTTTCTCCAAATCTTGATGTTATTGTTCCAGATATAGGTCGTATTAAATTAATTCCTAAAGAAACTTTCTGATAGGAAACATTAGATGATGTATTTACTTTTCCACTGCTAGTTTTTTTCTTTGTAGTTGTTACAGGTACAACTTTCTTTACATATAATGACGCTACCGCATTTTCCACTGTCGTAAACTCTTGTAAGTTTGTTTCATATAATTCTGCTATTGATATTTTGTCAATATTTGTACTTTCTTTTTCTTTTAGTTGTGTTACAATTTGTTCAGCTTCAGAAAAATTTGATACGAATGCTTTTTCTTGTTCATCTTCCATTATTGCATAATATTTATAGTAAATTACACCTGATTGCTTTATTTTATCAAATATTTCTTCATCATTTGTTACAACATTTCTCTTTAATAAACATAATTTATATTCTGGTAAATTATTTATTTGAACAAAGGCTATATTACTGTTATCTCCTCCATCTCCACTTTCTATATAAGCATTAATTCTCGCTTGTAGAGCACTTTTATCACCACTATAGCCAACATGTTCGCCATCTATTGTAACGCTATATATTGGTTTAAAAAATAATACAACTGCACATATGATTAAAAATATAGAAATAGCAATTAGTATTGTAAGTTTCATTGATTTTCTTGCAAATACCAGTACCTTTTTTAACATTATATTTCTCCTTTGCATCATTTTTTTGTATTGTATATTTAATTATTGTTTTTTGCAATTTTTCATTTTAGCTGTATTTTTTATTTTTACTTTGCTTTTCTTTAATTTACTCTTTTTTATTCTTTTTTTCTGTGTTTTGTGACTGAAGCAAGATAAAATCCAGTATCAATTGACACTGGATTTTTACTTTTAGCCTTGTTGTAGTTCTGTTTTAACTGTTTCAACTTCTGTCGTTGTAGCTTTTTGTGCCGGTTTATAATATCCTTTCGCATTTGCTACTTTAAATAATTCATATTGGAAACTTTCATCATTATTTCTTATTTGTTGAAATGTTTGTCTTAATTGCATATTTTCAGTTTCTGAAATAGCTGTTTGATATGCAGTTAAGTCTGCTTTTACACTTCCCAATATGTCGTTAACCATTGTTTTTTCATTCATTTTTAATCTCTCCTTTTAATTATTTAAAAATCCCATTAATTTTTGTTTTGTGTTTAATGCATCTTGTGCTGATTTCGTAAACATCTGCTTTATTTGTGCATCTTGTACTTGATTTGCATATGTGTTTAATTTTTGATATGCAGTTTCATGTGCTCCTATTAAGTGTCTTAAATGTTGTAATTCAACTTGTGTTAAATCTGCCATTTAAATCATTCCTTTCTTTTTATAATCTATATTTATTATGTATATTTTTTCTAATTTTATACAATAAAAAGTAGGTATAAATTCATTTTATATACCTACTTTTGCAACTTTATATTAATATTTTTTCAATATCTTTCCATCCTTTTGCTCTAATAATACTTAAGTTAGCTAGTTTCTGATCTGTATGTCCCTGATTATGATAACTATCAAATAGAATTTTTATCTCAGAAGGTCCCATTAAATTGGATAATTTATCATCAATTCTTATATCACAATTAATGACTGATTTATCATTTGTAAAAATATAATTATTAGGAGATATAAATGGCAATTCTTTGTATAACCAATCATATTTTTGTTTCAGAATTTCTCCAGAAAATTCTGGAACATCTCTATGTACATATGCTGTTAATATATATAATTCATAATACTCACTTAATCTTTTCATTACATCATAAGCATTCTCTATAAAATTAACATGGTCATATAAATTATATTTTATATAAAATTTTTTCCAGTCTTCCATTTTTTCTTTAGGAATTACATCTTGTATATAATAGCTTTTTATATTTTTTATCGTATATTGTGTACCTAAAAATTGATTTACTAAGTATAAAAAACCTCCATCACAAATTACATCATCCATGTCTATTGCAATCTTTTTCATAAAATATTTCTCCTTTTATATAATTTCTATTCAATAATTTCTAATCCTGCAAATCTTGCCATTAATCTCTTATGTCCTACTTTATCAAAATTGATATCCACTTTTAAATCATTTCCTTCTTCTTCTACATAATTGATTGTACCTTCTCCAAATTTCTTGTGATATACTCTTACACCTGATTGATATCCTGATAAATCTATATCTGTTCCCTCAGATTTTTTATTTAAATTATTTAAAAAACTTTCTGCTGTTCTAAAAGCAAATCCTGTATTTGGTTTTGAAGCTGCTGAAGCATATTGTGGTTCTTGTACTTTGTATGTTTTTATATTACCATTATTTTTATTTCCATAACTCCATGTATATCCACTATTTCCAAAAGGATTACTTTCTTTTGATATATTGTTATCTAATGCGTCTTCATATCCATCTAGTAATTCTTTTGGAATTTCTTGTAAAAATCTAGATGGTGGATTGTGCGTAGTAGAACCGAAAGTTGTTCTCTGTTTACTATTTGTTAAGAATAAATTTTCTTTTGCTCTTGTAATTCCTACATAGCATAATCTTCTTTCTTCTTCTAATTCTTTTTGCTCTCCAATCGATTTATATCCTGGGAATATTCCTTCTTCCATTCCCACTAAAAATACTACTGGAAATTCAAGTCCTT
The DNA here is from genome assembly GCA_944391755.1 of uncultured Clostridia bacterium. GTDB lineage: Bacteria > Bacillota > Clostridia > TANB77 > CAG-508 > CAG-269. The sequence goes on along the minus strand of CALXUT010000008.1, from coordinate 21,237 downwards.
TTGCACTATGTAATGTCATTAGAGTAACAGATTCTTCTGTTTCTTCCATATTGTCTAAATCACTTGATAGTGTAATTCCTTCTAGGAAGTCACTTAATCGATTATCTGCAGACTCTTCTTCAAATTCGATGGCAACTGTTAAAAATTCATCTAAATTGGCAATTCTATTTTCCGCTTCTATTGTATTTTCATTTTCAAGAGCTTTTGTATATCCTGTATCTTTTAGAATCTTTTTGATTAATTCTGATATTTTTAGTTCATCTTTTTTGGAAATAAATTCCTCCATGCAATTGACAAATTCTCGTGAATTTAAATATACTCTATTTAATCCATATTGTTCTGCATTTTTTATAACTTCATACATAGATAAATTATTTTGCTCAGCAACTTGTGAAACATTATCTAAACTCGTTTTTCCAATTCCTCTTTTTGGTTCATTAATAATTCTATTTAAACTTAAATTATCTGCTGGATTTTGTACTAATCTTAAATAGGAAATAATGTCTTTTATTTCTTTTCTTTCATAGAATTTTAAACCCCCTACAATTTTATAAGGAATTCCTTCTCTTCTTAATATTTCTTCTATTGCCCTTGATTGTGTGTTCATTCTATACAATACTGCAAAATCTGAGTATTTGTAATATTCTTCTCTTCTTAAATGTTCTATTTGTTCTGCAATATATCTTCCTTCATCATATTCATTATCTGCAGAAAATATTTTTGGTAAGTTTCCTACTTCATTTTCTGTCCATAGCTTTTTATCATATTTTGTTTCATTATTTTTAATTACTGAATTGGCAACTTTCAATATATTTCCTGTACATCTATAATTTTGCTCTAGTTTTATGATTTTTGTTCCTGGAAAATCTTTTTCAAAGTTTAATATATTAGAAATATCTGCTCCTCTAAAACTATAAATTCCCTGGTCGCTATCACCTACTGCTGTGATATTTCCATGTTTTGAAGCTAACATAGTTACTAATGTAAATTGAGATTTATTGGTATCTTGGTACTCATCTACTAAAATATATTTGAATTTATTGGAATAATATTCCAATATATCTGGATTTTCCATTAGTATTTTTATGGTATAATTAATAATATCGTCAAAATCGATTGCATTATTTTCTTTTAATCTTTTTTGATATAAAGTATATACTTCACTTATTTTTTCTTTTCTAAAATCTCCATGAGATTTTAAAGCATAGCTATCAGGTTCTAGCATATCATTTTTAGCATTACTAATCTCTGATAATACAGCTCTATCATTAAATAATTTTTCATCCATTTGTAAGTCTTTTAGACATTGTTTTACTAATGTTTTTTGATCTGTTGTATCAAATATGATAAAAGATGAATTAAATCCTATTCTATCTATGAATTTTCTTAAAATCCTTACACATATAGAGTGAAATGTTCCTACCCACATATCATTTGATGCTTCACCAACTAAGTTATTAATTCTTTCTTTCATTTCATTTGCTGCTTTATTTGTAAAAGTAATTGCCAAAATATTCCAAGGCAATACCTTTTTTTCTTCTACTAAATAAGCTATTTTATGTGTTAATACTTTTGTTTTTCCACTTCCTGCTCCTGCGATTACCAAACAAGGTCCTTCTGTATTTACTACTGCTTCATATTGTTTATCATTTAGTCCTTTTAATATTTCATCCATGATTTTATATCCTTTCTTTTTTCAAATGCATGTTTGTATTTTACTATATTTTTTATGAATTTGCAATACTTTAAAGTACAGTTACAAATATTCCTAAATTGAATCCTATTTTTCTTTCAAGTATCTTTTTAGAAGAAATGTCAAAAAATATGGAAAAGTATAAAATTTACCATTAAATCCTATATTTTTATATCCCAATTTTATTCCATATTTTATATCTTTGTATTTTTCACTTTCAACTAAGTTATTTAATGAAACTGTGGCACTATCTATCGCTTTTACCTCTACTGGAATTAGAGAATTTTTATCTCTGATGAAGAAGTCCATCTCAATTGTTCCTTTTTCATTTTTATAAAAATATAATTTATATCCTTGCTTTACAAGCATATCTCCAACTATATTTTCATAAATTGCACCTTTATAAGTATTGAAATTTTTATTATTTCTTAAATCTTCTTGCGATTCTTCATCTAAAGATCCAATTAGCAATCCAGTATCCCTAAAAAATAATCTAAAATTATCAGGATTATAGTTGCCTCCTAATGGAAGTTCTGGTTGTTCCATACAATAACAAATATTTATTATTCCTGCATTATTTAGCCAATCTATAGTTCCTACATATTCACGGTTTCTTGCACCTTGTTCTACTTTTGAAATTTGAAATTTTTTGTTTTCATTTCCTAAAAATGTAGGAATCTTACGATATACATTCAAAATTTTTCCCTGATCTAATCCATTTGCATATTTCGTTATATCTTCTTCATAATCTTTAAGGATTTGTTCTTGCATCTTCAATGTCCCACTATAATTGTTGTTTTTTATAAAAGAGTTTACAATAGCAGGCATTCCTCCAATTACCATATATTCTTTAAAATTTTCAAACATTACTGAAAGTTCTGTATTTGATAATGGAGTTAGATTTATCATATGCTTATATAAATTTTCAATTTGTTCTTCTTTGTAACCTTTTGCCCAAAGAAATTCTTCGAAATCCATTGAATACATTTCATAATCTTCTTTATTGCCTACACTATTAGATTCAATCTCATTATAGTTAATTCCCATAAGAGAGCCAGAACATATAACATCATATCTTCCATCTTGATTAAATGATTTTAATGAAGTTGCACAATTAATACAATCTTGTAATTCATCAAAAAATATTAATGTCTCACCTGGTATAAATTCAAGGTTAGGATTTCTTAATGATATATTTTTTATAATAGTGTCAACTTCAAACCCATCATCAAAAATATCTTTATATTGCTTTTGTAGCACGAAATTTATTTCAATTACATTTTTATAATTATTTTTTGCAAAATTTTTAATAGATTCTGTTTTTCCAATTTGTCTTGCTCCTTTTATTATTAAAGGCTTTTTATCTGGCTTATTTTTCCAATCTATCAAAAATTCATCTACTTTTCTTCTTAGCAATTTCATGATTAACCACCATCCTATATATATTATATCACAAAATTCCATATATATTCAACAGATTATTCACAAAATTCCATTTATTTTTTTGTGAAATTTCACAAATTTCTATTCGTATTTTAAACTGCTACTACAGTTACAAATATTCCTATTATAAATCCTATCATATTGCCTAATGCAGATATTCTCCCTTTATACAATTTATTTGATTCAGGAATTAATTCTCCTGAAACAATATATAACATTGCTCCTGCTGCAAAACTTAAACATATTGCAATTATCTCTTCTGATACTTTTCCAATGATGGCTCCTATTAAAGCTCCAGCACCTGTTGCTAGTCCAGATAAGATTACATATGTCATGATTTTATATATTTTCATTCCCCCACTTTTCATAGGAATTGCCATGGATATTCCTTCTGGTATATCATGTAAACAAATTGCCAGAGCAAGAGAAAATCCCAAACTTACAGAAGCATCAAATCCAGAACCTATTGCCAACCCTTCTGGAACATTATGTATGGCAAGCCCTATACTGACAATGATTCCTGTTTTTAAAAGGTTACTTTTTACATCTTCATTATATTTTTTTGTTTTAAATTTTTTATCCACGATTACATCACAAAAAATCATGACTACAATTCCAATGAGTATCCCTATAAGTGTTTCTGATAATTTACTAATACTTAATGCTTCTGGTATTAAATCAAAGCAAACTACTGCCATCATTAATCCTGCTGCAAATGATAAGATAAAACTTAAAAATTTATTAGAATGATTTTTTATAAAACAGCCGATAAGACCTCCAATTGTTGTTCCTATTGTTCCAAAAAACACGCCTAAAACTGTTGTATTTAATATATCTTGCATAAAATAAAAACTCCTTTAAAACATATTTATATAAATATATTTTAAAAGAGTATTTTTATACATTATTCTTCTTCACCTTTTAGTCTTTCTGCTCTATCTGCTGCTATTAAATTGTCAATCATTTCATCTAAATCTCCATTTAGGAAATTTTCCATTTGATAGATACTCATTCCAATTCTATGGTCTGTTATACGACCTTGAGGATAATTATAAGTACGAATTTTTTCACTTCTATCTCCACTACCAACTTGACTTTTTCTTGCATTGGCAATTTCTGAATCTTGCTTTTCTTTTTCTATATTATATAATCTTGATCGTAACATTTTCATTGCATATTCTCTGTTTTGTAATTGTGATCTTTCTGTTTGACATTCTACTACAATCCCTGTTGGTTCATGGATAAGTCTTACGGCTGATGAAGTTTTATTGATATGTTGTCCTGCTGCTCCTGAAGCGCTAAATGCTTCCATTTTTATATCTGCTGGATTGATTTCTATTTCTACATCTTCGACTACTGGAAGTACTGCAACCGTAGCAGTTGATGTATGTATTCTACCACTACTTTCGGTATCTGGAACTCTTTGCACTCTATGAACGCCACTCTCAAATTTTAGTCTGCTATAGGCACCTTTTCCAGTAATCATAAATGATATTTCTTTATATCCCCCTAATTCTGTTTCATTCTCATTTAATATTTCAATTTTCCAATGTTTTCTTTCTGCATACATAGAATACATTCTAAATAATGTTCCTGCAAATAATGCTGCTTCTTCTCCTCCAGCACCTCCACGAATTTCACAAATAATGTTTTTATCATCATTTGGATCTTTTGGTATTAATAGTGATTTTAATTCTTCTTCAATATGTGGAAGTTTTTCTTTAGCTTCAAGATAATCTACCTCAGCTAATTCTTTTAATTCTTTATCTTCCATCATTTCTTTTGCATCTTCCATTCTTTGCAATTCTTTTTTATATTCTCTAAATTTTTGTACAACTTCTTCTATCGAACTGTGTTCTTTAATCAATTTTTGCCATTCAGTGTGATTAGCAATGATTTCTGGATCACTTATCATTTTTGTTAATTCTTCATATCTTGCTTCTACTGCCTCTAGTTTTTCAAACATAAATATTCTCCTATCTTTTTTCCTAATTTTAACATTACTATTATACTATACATTTCTTCCTTTTTCAAGTACATTAACTTATATAATATCTTAAAAAAGAAATATAACTATTTCATGGGCAAAACATAGCTGGGGTCTTCCTATGGGTCTTGCCCTATTTAATAGTTATATTTCTTTTTGTATATAAAATTATTATTGCACTACTTATAATTCCATGTAATTATAATCTATGCTTAATCTTTTTAGTATATCTTTTTCTCGATTTGTACAGGTAAAAATGATGATTTGTCTATCTTTAAATTCTGTAGTCAAATATACTAAAATATTCTTTAATCGATCATTATCATAATAGGCAAAAGTCTCATCTAAAATCAAAGGCACTTTTTCTTTAGAAATATCATCTAACATAGCAAGTCTTAAAGACAAATACAATTGATCAATTGTTCCAATACTCAATCTTTCTGCTGGAACATAATTTCCACTATCTAATTCGACTGTTAAACCTTGTTCATCACTAAAATATAAATTTGTATATTTTCCTCTCGTTATTTTCGATATATTTTTAGATAATTTTTCGGTAAATATGGGACTAAGGCTATTTTTCATTTTTTCATATGCTTTTTCTAACAATTTTTTGGCTAATTCTATACTTTCATTATTTTTTTGTAAAGCATGATATTGTTCTTCTAAAACTGATAATTCTTCTTCTAAATTAGTTAAATTTTCTAATTGAGGATCTATATTATCTTTTTTTAATTCTAATTTATTAAATTCTATTTTTTGATTACTAATTTCATTTTCTAGTAAATTTATTTCATCATCAATTTTCTCAGAATTAAATAATTGATTAATTTCATATTCACTCATATTTGCTAAATAATGATTTATTATTTTTTGTTTGTCTAAATTATAAATAAAATTATTTTCTATTTTTATTTTATTTATTTCTTCATTTAATTCTTCCGAATTTTTTTCTAATATTTTTTTCTCATTTTCCAAATTATTTTTTTCTGAATTTATTTTTTCTAATTCTATTTTTTTATTTTTTTCTATATTTTTTATTTTATTTGCTAATTTATTTTTTTAGATAATTGAAAAAATAAAATAAATAATAAAAGTAATTAAAATTCCAAATCGGACAATTTGATTTTCTATTATTTTTGGCATATATAATATCCACAAAACATTGATAATTGCTAACAAAATAAATCCTATTATTATTTTATTTTTTAATTTATTTTTTTCATATTTTTTATCTATGCCACCATTATCATTTTCTTTTTCTAAATATTTTTCGTTATTTTCCGAGATATTATTTTTAATATTTTTTATTTTTTCAATATTTTCTTTTATTATATTTTCTTTTATTTTTATTTTTTCATTTTCCAAATTATTTTTTTCTTTTATTTTTTTTATTTCTTTTAATAAATTATTTTTTATATTATTTTTTTCTAATTTATTTTTCAAATTATTTTTTTCTTGTTCAATTTCATATTTAATATTTTCAAAATTTTTTAATTCTGATATTTTTTCTTTATTTTTTTGAATATTTTTTTCAATAATATTGATTGGTTTTTCTCTACTTCTTTCTGTTCCAATTTCATCTAATTGTTTTTTATTAATTTTTTCAACTGCCTTTTTATATGAAATGGTATCTTCACCTGTCCCTAAGAGGTTTGATATCCTCTGTATTAGTACCCCTTGCGTATCTTTTCCAATTTTTACCTCTTGTTGCATTGCAACTGATGTCGCAAGAAACATTTCTTCATTAATTTGTGTTTGTTCAAAAAAGAATTCACTACCTTTATTTTTATCAATATTAAATTCTTTTGAAATATCTTCTCCTTTTTCATTATATATAATTGGATTTTTTTTATTAAATTCTCTAAATATTTCATATTTATTTTTATTATCTAATTCATAAGATAATTTACCTGAAAATTCTTCTGAATTCCATGGTTTATATTTTTCAAAATCAGAATATTCTTTTCCTTTTTTATTTTTGGATGTACCATAAAAAATATTTAATATAAATTTTAATAATGTTGATTTTCCACTTTCATTTTTCCCATAAATAATATTTAAATTATTTTTTAATTTCATTTCTGTATTTTTTAGTTTACCATATGAATTTATTTTTATTTTATTTATTTTCAAATAAATCCCTCCATTATTCTAGTATTTCCATTCCTACTTCTAATGCTTTTCCTATTGTTTCTTCATCATAGTCTTGATTTTTCATTTCTTCCAGAATCTCTTTTACAAATAATCCTCTTAATGTATGTTCTCTTGCTATTTTTTCTAAATCATAATTTGGTTTTGTTTTATCTTTTAATTTAATAATTCTGTCATTTAATTCATATTTATATAAGTCATATAAATTGATTTCAAAATTTCTTTTTCCTGTTAATATAATTTTGTATAATTTATTTTCATCTATTTTTATACTATTTATTTTTTCAACTAATTCTTCAACCGATTGGATTAAATTACATTCTAATTCTTTTTCTATAAATTCTGTATCATCTAATTTGATATATTCTAAATGATTTCCATCTTTTTTTATTTCACCTGTAACCATTCCATGTTCGCCTAATTCATCAAATCCTAGTGATATTGTTGAACCAGGATAAATGATTTTACCATCTTGCGTAAAATTATTTTTGTGAATATGTCCTAATGCTACATAATCAAATCCTTTTTCCTCTAATACTTTTTTGCTAATGGGATTATATTGTCTTTCTTCCATGCTTGAACCATCTAATGTTCCATGTATGATAAGAACATTTATTTTATTTGGATTTTCTATCTCTAGATTTTTTAAATTCACTTCTGGACAATAAAAATCACTAAATCCATACCCATATATATCTAAATCATCTAATTGAATTCTTTCTAAATCTGAATGAAAAATATGTACATTTTTGTTCCAATTATATGTACTATAATATGATTTTTTTAAGTTAGGATCATGATTTCCTGGAGCTATGAAAATATGTGTATCTTCTATTTCTTTAAATAGATTATTAATAAATTCTATTGTTGATTTTCTTACATATTGATGTTCATATAAATCTCCTGATATAAATAAATATTCTATATGATTTCTTTTGATATATTGTATAACTTTTTTAAAAATATTTCTTTGCTCTATTCTTCTTTTTTCACCCAAATTACCTTTATCAGATAATGTTGTAAATGGTGAATCAAAATGCATGTCCGCTATATGTACAAATCTCATATCTATTCCTTTCTAACAAATTTATATTTGTTTTACAATGATTGTGTGTTTTATTTTATAACATTTAGGGAATTTTTTCAAGATATTTTTGCGAAAGTTTTTTCGGCTTTTGCTGTAATTAATGGATAAAACAAAGGCACACCTTTCAGTGTGCCTTATATTTTTATTTATTATCATCATCTATTGAACCAAACAATTCATCAAATTTTGCTTCCAATTCTTTTTGCAAATCATAGCTTTCTTCTGCATCTGATTGTGGTTCAGAATTTATTCCTTGTTTAACATTATTTGTTGGAACATCCTCAAATAAATTATCTATTGGTTGAGGTCCTGCATTTTTCTCACTTTCTTGTGCAACTTTTACAGGCTCTTTTGCTGCTTCATTTTCTTTTTTAGGTTCATCATCAAACAAATCATCTAAAGATTCTACTTTTAAATTTTGAACCTCTTTATCAGATTTATCTTCTGTCCAAGGATTATATGGATTGAACTTTCTCCAATTACCTCTATCAAGTCCACGGTCATCATTATGACTAATTTGATATCTACTTAACGTATCTGCCATTTTTCTATTTTTAAAATAATAGAATTTATTTGCTTTTACTGGTTTTATTCCTTTTTCAAATATAATACATAGGTCATTATCCATTCTTCTTAGCTCATCTGGTGTCATCAATGCTCTTGCCATTACTTGGTCAGATGTACTTTGACCTGTTTTGAAATATTGTCTATCTCTATTAATAGAAATACTATCTCTTTCAATTGTTTTTTCTCCCAATGCTTTTGAAAAATATTCTACTGTTTTATAAGAGTTACTTCCTAAAAACACATGTGTATCACAGTTACCAATAATGGTTTCATAAGATTTCTCGTAAACAGCTTCCAATTGATCTAAGTTCTGCAATATTACACTAAATGAAATTTTTCTACTTCTTGATGTTGATATTTTTTTGTCAAAATCAGGTACTTTTCCTATATTTGCAAACTCGTCTAGTATAAAATATGTAGGAACTTTTAAAGCTCCACCATTTTGGTCTGCAAAATCATACAATTGTTGTATCATCTGTGCAAAAAATATTGTTAATAAGAAGTCATAAGCTGTATGTGTATCTGATGATATTACATATACTGCTGTTTTTTTGCTTCCTATTTCTTGGAAATTTATTGTATCTGTTGATGTTACTTCTGCAATTTCTTTTGAATCAAATTTACCTAGTTTAGATTGTAGTGTACTTAATATAGAACTATATGTTTTTTCTGGTGCAATTTCAATTGATTTATAATTCATTCTTGCTGGATGGTCATATGGAAGTTTGCTTATTAATTCTGTAAGTAAGTTGTTCCCGCCATTTGAATTTGCAGCTCTTACTAATTCAGCACAACTTGCTAAATTCTGTTCTTCTTCTGGTCTTGTAGCCATCAAATAGTATATTAATGCTTTTAATAACATTTCTGCTGAGTCATCCCAGAATGGATCTGAACCACTACCTTCTACTTTTTGTCCTTTAACTATTGTATTTGCTATAACATCTACATCTATTTCTGAGGATATATGCATTAAAGGATTATATCCATCACTAAATTCTGGTCTTACTAAATTTAAAACTTTTATTTCATATCCATTTGCCTTTAAATATCCTGCTGTTTTATCATATAATTCACCTTTAGGATCTGTAAATACATAAGAACCTAATTGTTGAAATGCATTTGGTATTGAATATGAAGCTGATTTACCAGATCCAGAACCTCCGACTACCAATACATTGATATTTCCTCTTTTATCTACTGGTAAATAATTTCCTTCTGCTAGTATAATACCTTTTTTATTACTTAATACTTGATATTGCTCTCCATTTTTACTCCAGTCACTTGATCCATGTTCAAAATCTGTATACTCGTTTTTAGGAGCTGATCTTGCAACACCAATAATAAAGAATATAGCGAATATGATTGTAAATCCACCTAATGTCTTTAAATATGATCCCATTAATCCTTTTGATATAATATCGCCAAATCCTTTAAATGGATTTTGGATTCCTTCTACAAATACACTAATTCCTTCTGTTCCACTTTGTGTTATAGCTGTATTATATCCTAAAGTGATAGGCACGATTAATACTATGGCTATAAACAACCATAGTATTGCAAAAATGATAAAATATTTTTTATTTCTCCTTAAAGCCCCTTCAACTTTGTAATTCATATGTAATCACCTTCTCTTTGGTTTAGTGTGTTAAATCTTCATTTTGCTCTACTTTCTTTGTAGATTTTACTTTATTTGGATTTCCTCCTGGATATGCTTTAATAGATACAAATTCTCCTGCATGCATTAATTGTTCCATTACTTTTCTAGAAGTTGGATTTTTTGCAGTTAGTTCTTTATCCTCTTTTTCAGCCTGCATGACATTAAGTACTGTTATATCATTAAGTCCTGCTGCATGCCCTATTTTCTTTCCATTTACTGTGTTATTTACCATAGTAAATTGCCTCCTTATATTACTCTCCTCTTACTTCAAACGCGAAATAAGATTTGTATGGTTTTAATTTACATTTTCCCTTTACTTTATTTTCTTTTTCATCAAAATAAAGTCTAGGTCTTAATTCTTCTGTAGTTTCAGGATCTATAACACATATATCTCTTTTCATATTTGGTGTATAGTTAAAATCTTTAAATTCCTGTTCTTCTTCTGAATATAAAGTATTAAACTTAAATGGTGTTGGTTTCTTTGAAATTTTTACTTCGTCATCAATTAATATTCCTGTATTAATGATGACATTCTCTTTTCCAAATGACAAAATGACTAATTGATTTCCATTTGGTTGTGGCTCATCAACATAAAAAGTTTTTCTTGTCGTCTCTCCTCTAATTTCCTCAGTAAAGTCTAATCTTTCTACAGTATATTTTGGATAGTCTTTCAAAAACTCTTTCTCTGTTTTATTAATTTGATAAATTACTGTGTTTACTCCTTTTGGATCTGCTATACTAAAATGTTTTCCTTGTAACATATCCATTATTTTTACACCTCATTCCTATGATTTTTAATCCATAGTTTATCTTATGTTTACGAACTCACATTTTTTATTATACCATGTTTTTCGTGAATTGTCAACTATACGCTTGTTTTTATGCTATTTTTTAACATTAGATTCTTCTTGGATTAAATTTTGATATTTCTTTTAATCTTTTAAATATTTCTACTTCCTCTTTTGATAATTTCTCTGGCACTACTATTTTTATTTGTGCAATTAACTTACCTCTCTCACCTTTTTGTGTTTTATATCCTTTTTCTGGTATTTCGATGATTTCTCCTGATTGGATGCCTCTTGGTATAAATACTTGTGTTTTTGTATCATCAATAGAATTCACTTTTGCTTTTCCTCCTAATGCTGCCTCCCATGGTGTGATTAACAAAGTTGTGTATAAATCTGTTCCTTGTAATTTGTATTTTTTACCATCTTCTATATTAATTTTTAAATACAAATCTCCATTTTTTCCACCATTTTTTCCTTCTTTTCCTTGTCCTAAAATTCTAATTTTTTCTCCATTTTGGATTCCTTCAGGTATTTTGATAGTTATGATTTTATCTTTTCCTTCTAAGTCTTTTAAAGCGATTTTCTTATCAGCCCCATAAAATCCTTCTTCGATCGAAATCGTTAATTCTGTTTCTATGTTTTCTCCTTTTATTTGTGGTAATTTACTTTGAGCAATTTCTTCTTTGATTTCACTATTTCCAAAAAACATATTAAAGAATTCTCCAGCGACTTCTCCAGAGGTTTTTTGTTTTTTTTTTTTCTTTTTTGATCCAATATTGTAGTTCCATTTTCTATCATATTTTCTTTTTGTGGCCGTTATAGTTAAGATTCTATATGCCTCATTGATATCTTTAATCCTTTCTTCTGCCAATTTGCTTCCAACATTGACATCTGGATGATATTTTTTTGCTTGTTTTCTATATGCTGATTTTATTTCATCTATTGTTACTTTATTATCTTCTAATTCTAATACTTTGTAATAATCCTTAAATTTCATCTGACATCCTCCAAAAATTTGGTACTTGTATTATATCAATTTTTTATAAAAAAATCTATAGTTTTTGACAAATTTCGTAAAATTTAGTGGCATTAGAGGCTTTCACTAAAAGGACATCTCCTTTTTTCAATTCTATTCTTAATTTTTCTAATAATTTCTCATTATTCTCTAATAATTGTGTATTTATATTTTTATTCATTTCTTTCGCGCCTTCTATGATATATCTCGCATCATTTCCTACACATAATAGTAAATCAATATTATTTTTTGCAACTTCCCTTCCCACTTTTTTGTGTAGTTCTTCAGAGTACTCTCCTAATTCAAACATATCACCTAATGCTGCTATTTTTCTTTTTCCTGTATGATTTCCTAAATATTCAATACTTGACTTCATGGATTCAAAACTGGCATTATAACTGTCATTTATTAAAATAGCACCATTTTCTAATTGTCTTATTTCCATTCTTTTTTTCGTTAATTCTAATTCTGATATACCCTTTTGTATTTTTTTAGTATCAATTCCTAATAGTTTTCCAACAACTACTGCACATAATGCATTATATACAAAATGCTTACCCCCAACAGGTACTTTTATCTCTACATTTTCTTTATTGATATTTACCTTGAAAATACTACTATCTTCCTGTGACATTATATCTTTGGCTAAAAACTCACTATTATTTTCAATTCCATATGTATGAATTTCAAGATGATTTTTATTTTCTTCATACCATTTATGTAATAAATCATTATCATTATTCATAATGATTTTAGGTTCTTTCATTCCTTCTAATATCTCTAATTTCGCTTTTAATATATTTTCTCTTGAGCCTAAATTTCCAATATGTGAAGTTCCTATATTCGTTATAACAGAAATGGTTGGTTGTGCAATATTGGTTAGTAAACTGATTTCTCCAAAATGGTTCATTCCCATTTCAATGACCATTGCTTCATGGTCTTTTAATTTTAAAATCGTAAATGGTAACCCTATATTATTATTATAATTCCCTTCTGTTTTTAATGTTTTATATTGCGTTTGAACAACACTTGAAATTAAATCTTTTGTACTCGTTTTCCCAACACTACCAGTAATAGCAATAACTGGTATATTGTATAAACTTCTTTTATATTGTGCTATTTTATATAATCCTTCTAATGTATTTTCTACTTTTACAATGGTTTTATTGGAATATTTTTCCTTTTTCTCTGATGATATATCTACATCTTGAATAATTACACAACTTGCTCCTTTATCTAATGCTTCTTTCCAAAATTGGTTTCCATCAAATTTTGCTCCTTTTATTCCTATATATACATCACCTTTTTGTATCGTTCTTGTATCTTTTGAAAAATTTTCACATAGTAATTCTTCATTACCTGTTATTAAATTTCCATTTGTTAACTTTAAAATATCTTTGACTTTAATTTCTTTCATTCTGCTACCTCCTCAAGTTTTTTTCTATTATATTCTAAAACATTTCATTATGCAATAAGTTTATCTTTTTTTATCAAGTACTAATTTAATAAGTTTTAAAAAAGAAAACTGCCTATAAGACAGTTTCCTATTTATCTAAAAACTATTGATTTTCTACTGCTCTATTCGCAATTTCTATTGCTTTAGAAACTATACTACCACAGGTTTTAGATGATACATTTTCCCAACTTCCGCCATCTTTTTTTACTTGATCATAAACACCTAATTCTTTGGCTATTTCTGTTCGTAAGTTTTCAGATATTAATTTGTGATTTCTAGACATGATGTTACTCCTTTCAAATTTCATCTGTTTTTACGGACCGCTTCGAAAAAGTTATTTAACTTTTTCATTTTTAGTATTTGCAAAATTTAATTTTTTATTTTCTCAATTTTTGTTAATTTAAGAATTATTCTGTTAATGTTCCATTTGGTGTATTGGTTATAATTAAAATATCTTCCTCTTCACCTGTTTCCGCATTAATATAGGCAATAAAATCAATATCTTCCACTTTTCCTTTAAATTCATAGCAAAAGATTTCAGTATTCCATTCGGTAGGAATGATTGCTAAACCTTCACTTTTTATTTCAATTTTATCACTTAAATTTTCTCTTGCTTCTTCCATTGAAATTTGTGCTGTAGGTATATTTCTTTCATAATGACAATTTAAATATCCTGTTGTTTCTAATCCAATAATCTCTCCATTATCTAATGCAATCTTTATTTTTATTAAATCTGGATATATCACAACATCTCCTTGTTTATAGGCATAATTTACGGTTATAAATCCATTTTCCTTCAAATAATAAGTTTCTTGCATATTTGGATATCCTTTACTTGCTAAATATTCTTTTCCCATTTGCACAGCATCTTGTTCACTTATCTTTTCTTCTGTCACATTTCTATTATAGTTTAGATATACTACATGTCCGCCTTTTTTAGAAATAGAAATTCCTATTGTTTGATTATCATTTGTTGTCATTTCAAATCGATAAACAGGTATATCTCCATTTTCCACATATCCATTATTTTGTGTGCTTTTTATTTTATCTTTTCCAATAAATTTCTCTGCTTTTTGTTTCGCTGTTTCTTCATCAATATCGTCTCCTGTTAATCCTTTTTTCTCTGTACTTGTCATATGTTCCGAAAAAGCTCCATCATAAATTAATCCTGTATATTCATGAAAATTTTCTTCAACGACATTAAAAGTACTAACTTCTGCAATTTCTGATGCTTCTGTATTTTTCATTAAATCTTCCCATGTTAATGTTCCATTATTTAATTCTGTGGACATTTCATTTAAGGTATTTGATAAATCATTACTATAATTATATAATTCCTTTATTTTATTGATATCCTCATCTGTTAATCCTTCTCCATCAATATTTTTTCTAGATAAAGTATAACTATATTCACTTACTTGATTTAAAAACTTTTCGGTATTCTCTAATTCTTGGCTCTCAATTGGCAACATTCCAACATAACTTTGAGCTAAATTTGCTTCTCTCCATACATGTGTTAACATTTCTGCTCCATGCTCCGCAGATTTTGAGACCATTGTTTTCGCAAGATAGGTTTTTACATTTTGAACATAATCTACAACTTCATAAAAAGCTCTATTATAATCATTTTCTTTTGTAGTAGAATATGCCATACTTTTATTTCTCAAATTATATCCAAGTATTGCAATAATAATCAATAATACAACTGTAAGGGCAATCCAAATTTTATTTTTATTCATTTCTTCCTCCTCAATTATTAATTTTATATTATTTTGGGTTTTTTTTTAAAAAATATACAATCAATTTGATTTTTATGATAAAATATACAAAAATCTTTAAGGGGAAAATTATGAGAAAAGTAATGATATTTTATGCATCTTATGGTGGTGGACATTTATCTGCTGCTCGTTCTATCAAAGAAAACATAGAAACCAACTATCAAGATGTGGATGTTAAATTAATTGATTGTATGGAATATGTCAATAGAGTTGTTAATAAAGTAACAACAAGAGCATATTCAGAACTGGCAAAAAAAGCTCCTAGAACATGGGGTAAAGTTTATTGGAAATCACAAAAAGGACCTCTTGCTCATATAAGCAATGCGTCTAATAAAATGATGTCTATAAAATTAATTAAATTATTAAGAGAATTTCAGCCTGATATCATCATTTCTACACATCCTTTTTCAAGTCAAATGTGTGCCTATTTAAAAAAATTAGGAAAGATCGATTGTAAAATTGCCACTGTTATGACAGATTATGCACCACATGATCAATGGCTTGTATTAAATAAATATGTGGATTATTATTTTGTATCACATGAAGGAATGAAAAAACAATTACATGAAAAAGGTATTCCTAATGAAAAAATATTTGCAACTGGAATCCCTCTTTCTAATAAATTTTTACTAAAATATGATAAAGCAAAAATTTTAGAAAGTTTTGGATTATCACCTGATAGAAAAACCGTTCTTTTTTTCGGTGGTGGAGAATTTGGTTTAGGAAAAACACAAACATTTAAGATTTTTAGATCTTTTGTAGAAAGTCATCATCATATACAAATTGTTGCCATATCTGGAAAAAATTTAAAAATGAAAGAAAATTTTGAAAATTTAGTAAAAGATTTAGATAAACAAGAACATGTAAAAGTTTTAGAATACACCGATAAAATTCCAGAACTAATGAGTATTTCAGATCTAGTAGTTACAAAACCTGGTGGTTTAACAACAACGGAAAGTTTGGCTTCTGGTCTACCAATCGTTGTCATCAATCCTATACCAGGTCAAGAAGAAGAAAATGCTATGTATCTTGAAAAACATAAAGTTGCCATTTGGATTAAGAAAAATGATAATATAGAAGAAATATTAAATGATTTATTCTCAAATCCTAGTAAAATGAGAGAAATGAAAATTAGAGCAAGATTACTTTCTAAGAAAAATTCTACAAAAGATATTTGTAAAATTCTATTAGGTAACATATAAGGACAGATTTAACATCTGTCCTTTCACATTTATTAGTTTATAATTCTCTTCTTCCTTCTAAAGCTTTCGTTAGTGTTATTTCGTCCGTATATTCTAAATCTCCTCCAACAGGAATTCCATGAGCAATTCTTGTTACTTTGATTCCCAAAGGTTTGATTAATTTTGATAAATACATAGCAGTTGCTTCTCCTTCAACTCTTGGATTTGTAGCTAATATAACTTCTTTTACTTGCCCATCCATAAGTCTTGAAAGCAATTCTTTTATTTTGATATCATCTGGACCAATTCCATTCATTGGTGATATGGAACCATGTAAAACATGATAAACACCTTTAAATTCATGTGTTCTTTCCATAGCAATAATATCTCTAACATCTTCTACAACACATATAACAGATTGATCTCTTTTTGGATTTGAGCATATCATACATGGATCTGTATCTGAAATATTATAACATTTACTACAATATTTTAAATTCTTTTTAGCATCTATAATAGAATTGACAAATTCATTTGTTTCTTCCTCTGATGCATTTAATATATAAAATGCAAGTCTTGCAGCCGTTTTATTTCCTATACTTGGTAGTTTTTCAAAGCTTTGTATTAATTTTTCTATTGATGGTGAATAATAAGACATTTCTCTCTCCTCTACATTAATCCAGGAATATTATATTTTCCCATAGAAGCTGCTTGTGCATCATCAACTTGTTTAAATGCTTGATTGATACAGGTTACGATTAAATCTTGTAACATTTCAACATCTTCTGGATCAACAACCTCTTTTTGTAATGTTAATTCTTTGATTTCTTTTTGTCCTGTTACTTTTACAGTTACAGCTCCTCCACCAGCTGATGCTTCAAATTCTTTTGCGGCAAGTTCTGTTTGTGATTTTTCAAAATCTGCTTGCATTTTTTTTGCTTCTTTCATTAAATTATTGATGTTCATTCCACCAAATCCTCCCATTCCTGGGAATCCTCCTCTTTTTGACATTTTTAAGTTCCTCCTCTATTCTATAATATCAAATGGTATATCAAATCCACTTGCAAAATCAGAAAGTTCCTGTTCTTCTGAAGCTTCTTTTTGCTGTGGTTTTGTATCAATATATTTTATATGCATCTCTTTTCCACATGCTATGGAAACTTGATTTGCAATTTCTTTCATATTTTCTGGCTTATCTAAAACGGTTTTCCCAAATGGTGTGATTCCTTTTGGAAATTCAATACCTACTGTCATATCATTGATCTCTACAGCTGTTGTATTGATTAAATTTGTATATAACATAATCTTTCCGTTTGTTTTAAAATTATTGACAATTTTATTCCAGTATTGTGCTGGTTTACTATTCTTTCCTATCCCCTCAATTGCCTCTACATTCATTTTTGGTTTCTCTTCTGTGTTCTTTTTAGGAGCTACTTTTTGCGTTCTGTTGACGCCGCCTCCTGCTCTTAGGTAATTTTCTATCTTGTCTAATCTAGCATAAATATCACTATTATTTCCACTATTACTTCCAGTATTTACATTTTCTATATTGCTATTTTGATTACATAATTTTATGATTCCTGCTTGAAATACAATTAATCTTTGTGTTGATAATTTCATATCACTTTCTAATTTTGATAATTCATAAATCAATTGAATTGATCTTTCTTTTGAAATTTTTTCTGATAATTCTTTTAATTCTTGAAGTTCTTGTTCATTATATATATCTAAAGTTTGGTTTGTTTTTATCATTAATATATCTTTTATATATTTAATGATTTCCCACAATAGATTATTTAGGTCTTTTCCTTCTTGTAAAACCTCATTAATGGTATTCATTACTTTATCTATATCATATTCTATGATTCCTTCTACTATGCCATGTATAAAAACGGTTTTTGGTATGCCTACCAATTCTTTAATTTTATCTTCATCTATATTATTTTCCCCATCTTGTACACATCTTTCTAATATAGATAAGGCATCTCTCATTGCACCTTCAGATAGGGATGCAATGATTTTTAAAGCAGATTCTGTAGCTTGTATTTGGCTTTCTTTACATACAATTTCTAGTCTTTTTACAATATCTTCATTAGATATTCTTTTAAAATCAAATCTTTGACATCTCGATAAAATCGTAGCTGGTAATTTTTGCGGTTCTGTTGTTGCCAAAATAAATTTTACATGTTCGGGTGGCTCTTCTAATGTTTTTAATAATGCATTAAACGCTCCTTGTGACAACATATGAACCTCATCTATGATATATACTCTATATTTTGCTTTTGTTGGTAAAAAATTTACTTCTTCTCGTATTGATCGAATATCTTCAACACTGTTATTTGATGCAGCATCCATTTCTACAATATCGGTTAAAGAACCAGAAAGTGCTGATTTACATATTTCACATTCATTACAAGGTTCCCCATCTTGAGGATTTAAACAATTAACTGCTCTTGCTAATACTTTAGCAGATGTTGTTTTTCCTGTTCCTCTTCCCCCATTAAAAAGGTAGGCATGTCCTACTCTATTGGCCATTATTTGATTTTTTAATGTTCGTGTAATATGTTCTTGCCCTACCATTTCACTAAATGTTTGTGGTCTAAATTTTCTATAAAGTGCTGTGTACCCCATAATCTCACATCCTTTATATTGCTTAAAATAAAATGGTGTGAGTTCCAATCTCTCTATGGAAAACAATTCCCACATAAAAGTATCTACTTATTGCTGCTTCCTTCCGGACCTGACAAGGTTCATAGGCTTTTATTGGGTTTGCTTTCCATACAAAGATTAGCTCCCATACCATTTGTTATTATATACTGTAATGATAAAATTTGCAAGCTATTTTTATTAATTTTCAATTCTTTTGAAAACGATATTACTTAAATCTGTTATTTCAATTCCTTTTGTTCCTTCTTGTATAATCTCTTCTGAAGGCATTTCTAGTTCTATTGTTGTTTGGTATATTTTTCCACTTTTTAATGTAATAATCATATCAAAAGAGAGTTTACTTTTTAAGTCTTCTGCTTTTACATTTGTCAATTGTAATAATTTACTATGGTCGATTTCTTTATTCATATCTGATGTATATTGTGCAATATTGTTAATAGCATATCGAAATGCTACTTTTCCGCCTTGATTAGAAATCTTATGTTCTTTGATATTAGATTCTAAATCACCATTATATAGGATTTCTGTTGTTTCATTTTCCTCAGAATTTATAAACATTCTTTTTTCATCTGTAACTGGTTTATATATCTTTGTTTCCCCTAACTGACTTGACCTATTTACTTTTATGTTATTAATTTTTACAGATTCAATAATTTCTGTCTTACTATAATTATCATTTTTTTCTATGTAAATATAAATGTCATTATTTTGATTAACATTAAGATTCCATTTTTCTGTAGAATTTTCCACTTCTTCTCCTTCCACAGTTTCTATAATTGCTATTTTTTTAATGTCAAATGGGATATTGGTTTCACCTTCTACTTCATATCTTAATAAGAACATTCCCGCAATAAACAAAATAATT
Organism: uncultured Clostridia bacterium; assembly: GCA_944391755.1. Classification (GTDB taxonomy): domain Bacteria; phylum Bacillota; class Clostridia; order TANB77; family CAG-508; genus CAG-269. Next base: position 899 of record CALXUT010000008.1, on the reverse strand, counting down.
GTTATAATAATGATTATCATTATCATATGAAATATTTTCTTATTTAAACTTCTATACATCCTTTTCCTCCGTCTACTTTTTCATTTTTCTTAATTCTTTAAAGAATTTTTTAAGTATATCCTCACATTCTTGTTTTAAAATCCCCTTTTCGACTTGGACTATATGATTAAATTTGTAATCTTCAAAAAGATTTAATACCGATCCTGCTGCTCCTGTTTTCTCATCCATTGTTCCTATATGAACTTTTTTTATTCTTGCATTTATCATTGCTCCTGCACACATTGTACATGGTTCTAATGTTACATACATTTCACAATCCAACAATCTCCATGAGTTTAATTTTTTGCTTGCTTTTTGTATGGCTAGTATTTCTGCATGTTTTGTAGTGTCTGTCTTCGTTTCTTTTTGATTATGTGCTTTAGCAATAATTTTTCCGTCTTTTACAATAATTGCTCCAACTGGTACTTCTAATTTTTTGTAAGCTTTTTCCGCTTCTTTTAGAGCTTGTCTCATATAATATTCTTTTTCTTCCATATTTCTCACTTTCTTTTCTTATTGGTACAAATCCGAAAAATTAATTGGCTCTAGTGTTTCAGGTAAACCATAATCAATATCATTTGTTTCTACACGAATAGATTCTATTTCAATAGGAGTCACTGGTACACTCAATTCACCATTTTGTGAATTGTATTCTACTTGTACATCTTCTATTTTATGTACAATATCTAATCCTTCTATTACTTTTCCAAATGCTGTATACATTCCATCTAAAGCACTATTGGAACTTGTCATAATGAAAAATTGAGAACTTCCTGAATTATAAGATTGTTCTTGTAATGATGGTGAATATGCAGTGTAATCACTTCTTGCCATTCCAATAACTCCTTCTTCAAATGTTA
>CALXUT010000007.1 GCA_944391755.1 uncultured Clostridia bacterium | reverse complement strand
TAATCCTAATTTTACAACTGGATTCTTCTCTGCTAAGAAAACCTTTTTAATTTCAATACTTTCTGGGATTATAGGTGATTTATTTTTACCGTTCTGGAATGTTACTTCGGTGTGTACTGTACTTTTGCTGATACAAAATTTTTTAGCTGCTCCTCTCACTGTATCTTTAGAATCTATAATATACTGTGCCAAATGTAAGACACGCTCTTCAATAGTTATTCCTCTCATTATGATAACCCCCATGTGAATACTTTTGTTTAATTGTATTCGGGGTTAATTTATGTTAGAACACTTTTACTCTGATTTTAGTCTTAAATATCCTAATTCTTCCCATACATTATATGCTAAATTTAATCTAAATACTGTTTTAGGTTTTGCTCCTGCTCTATTTTTATCAACAACACAAGCATAATATCTCACATCCGGATCTTCAAATTTCTTTAAATCATAAAACTTCGTATCCACTTCTTCTAGTGAATATTGATATTTACTAAGGTCTTCATTGTAAATTTGTTTTATTAAACATAATGTATCTAATACTTCTTTTACAGTTCTACTTACCGCTAAATCATTTATATTTAAATTGATTGGCAATGTATTCGTTTCTGCTAATTGTAATGATGACGCTATAAATATATCCAAATTCTGTGCTAAATTGGAAAGAATTGTTGCTGTTTTCTTTAGTTCTTCACCATTCCCTATATTTTCAGTATCTGTTTTTAGTGTATCATAAAATACATATTCTATTTTTTCTTTATAATAATAATTTAAAATAACTTTTTCTAGTTCATCATTTGTGTGATTTGTTATATTAACAAAATAAATTGAATTTTTTATTTGTTTATCTATCCATTCTGTTACTGCTATTACTTTATTAAATTCACTTGAAACTTCTTTTAATCTTTTTGCGAAATCTTTTTGTTTTTCATTTTTTTCTCTTAATATAAATCCATCCTCATCTATTTTTACATTTACTCCTTTATCAGGTCTAAATTTAAATTCTAATAGTTCTCCTTCTGTTTTTGTTATATCTTGTCCATGTAATTTTTGAATTTCTTTGTTATTCAATATAGTTGTTATTAGACATAACCTCATTTTTTCTTCTGACATTTCATTTGATATGATTAATACCTTTTTTTGGTGTATAAATGCCAAGTATGCTGCTAAATTTATTGTAAATCTACTTTTTCCTGAATTTGATGGCATAGCATATGCCATTGTTTCTCCTTTCCTTACGCCTTTAAATACACTACTTAGTATTGGAAATGGCAAACATAATCCTTCTGTTAAATTATTTTCTCCTGTTATCAAAAAGTTTGTAATATCATTACTCAAAATTGCTCTTTTAAATTTTTCAGTTGCAATGATTTGTTCTATTGCATCTTTCACTTCATCTATTGTCATTTTATCATATAGCTCATACTTTAATATTCCTACAATTTGGTCTTGTGTTTCTTTGATTGGATTTACTAGATAATTTTTTCTAATTTCGAACAATTTTCTTAATTCCACATATGTTTTTTCAAAATCGTATTTTTTCTTTTTGGCCTTTTCTTTTAATTGAAATTTTAATTCATATGTTTCAGGTCCATCAACTGCAAAATTGTAATCGTTTTTGGCTATTTGCGGTGCATATGCTTCTCCTTCTGTAAATAATACACTTTTATATAAGTTTAAAAATGTTTTATTTTCAAAATAACAATCTTCATATAAAATATAATACATAGATATCGCTTTTGGATTTAATAATAATAAACTTACAAATTGTTCTTCTAATTCATCATTTGATAATTCATTTGGATATATACCTTCTTTTTTGTCTTGTAATATAACATCCTCCTCATCCTCTTCTTCATCTTCTTCAAGCTCTTTGTCTTCTTCGTATTCATCGTCTTCATAAAGTTCTGTATCTTCATCATTTTCTTCCTCATCTAAAATGAAACGATGTTCTTGCTCTTTATCATGAACTTTTTCTGAATCGTTCTCTTTTATAAGTATTTCTTTGGATTTCATTTCTTGTATTAATTTTATCTTTCCTTCTTTACTTATTTTTTGTAATAATTTCATGGCTTTTGTATAATTTTCTGATTTTATTAAATTTTTTATTTCTTTAATGTCATCTTTATTTTCTTCTGTAATCTCTATTCTTTTTATTAAATCTAATATTTTCTTCACTTTATCTTGTTCCATATTTTGAAACCCCTTTCCTATGTAAATCTATTTTTAGTATAACAATATAAAATCTTATTTTCAAGTTTTTTAATGGATTTCCTCTAATATATCTTGAAAAGATGTAACGACTTTAGCTCCTTGTTTTATTAATGTATTTGTTCCCTTAGAATTTTCATTCAATATATTTCCTGGGACTGCAAAAACTTCTCTTCCCTGTTCCAATGCAAAATCTGCAGTTATTAATGCTCCACTTTTTTCTGACGCTTCTATAATAATGACTCCTTTGCTTAACCCACTTATAATTCTGTTTCTTTCCGGGAAATTTTTAGGTTGAATTTTACTTCCTATTGGATATTCTGATAGGATACACCCGCCTGTTTTTATAATTTTAATAGCTAGATTTCTATTTTCTTTTGGATAAATTGTATCTATACTACTTCCTAATACAGCTATTGTTTTTCCTGTAGACTTGCTATTTATGTTTCCTATATGTGCATAACTATCTATCCCTCTTGCTAAGCCACTGATTATATGAAATCCTTTTTCACTTAACTCTTTCGAAATCTTTAATGCTACTTTTTTACCATATTCCGTAGCTTTTCGTGAACCAACAATGGCAATTCCTTTTTGTTTTAGTATGTCTGTATTTCCAATAGCATATAATTTCATTGGTGGGTTATAAATATGTTTTAATTGTTCTGGATACTTTTTATTATGAATGGATATTTCTTCTATAATCATCTATGTTATTTTTCAACTCCTCTCTGTAGAAAAAGGGAATTATGCTTTTATACATAATCCCCCATATATAATTTCTTATTCTTTATTGATTATTTGCTGCTTTTATGACATTATTCATTAACATGGCTATTGTCATTGGTCCTACTCCCCCTGGAACCGGTGTAATATAACTTGCTTTTTTACTTACATTTTCAAAATCAACATCTCCTGTTAATTTCCCATCTTCTCCTCTGTTAATACCTACATCAATGACAACAGCATTGTCTTTTATCATATCTTCTGTTATAAATTTAGATTTTCCAATTGCTGCAATTACTATATCGGCATTTTTCGTATGTTCTTTTAAATTTTTAGTTCTTGAATGACATACGGTTACTGTTGCATTTTTATTTAGACAACATTGTATTAATGGCTTTCCTACAATATTACTTCTTCCTACTAATACTAAGTTTTTTCCTTCTAAATCAATGTTATATGCTTCAAACATTTTCATGATTCCATATGGTGTACAAGATACAAATGTATCTTGGTTTAAACTTAATTTTCCTACATTTACAGGATTGAATCCATCTACATCTTTTTCTGGTGCAATTGTTCTAAATGCTTCATTGATGTCTAAATGTTTTGGAATTGGACTTTGTAATAATATTCCATGTATTGTTTTGTCTTTATTTAATTTTTGTATTAAGTCTATTAGTTCTTTTTGTGTTATATTTTCATCTAATAAAAATTCTTCAAATGCTATTCCAATTTCGTCACAAGCTCTGCTTTTATTTCTAACATATACTTTTGAAGCTTTGTCTTCTCCTACCATGATGACTGCTAACTTTGGATTGATTCCTTTTTCTTTTAGCTCATCACATTTTATTTTTAAATTTTCTCTTATTTCTTTTGCTAATTTTTTTCCATCTATGATTTCCATTTTTACATCCTCTATTTTTTTGTTTTATTCTATCATAAAAATTTCTATTTTTCTACTATTTATAACAATTATTTTAAATTTCTTGAAATATTCTTCTACTTATATTTTTCAATCAATTGATGTAAAAAACTCCATTTGTTGCCTGTTGTGTTTTGAGCAAAATGAGTGGAAAACAAATAAGTCATTGTGTTTTCTTCATCTTGTAATTGTTCTATACTTGTTTGATTAGGACCTGTTGTGCTTCTTATAATCTCGTTATTATTAGCTTCTTCTTTGTCCACTGAAAATGTTATATAATATTGTGTTTCTCGTACCATTTTTTCTGATTTTAAACTCAAAAATTGAATACTTTGTGGATATTGTTCTAATTCTAAAAAATTTAACTCTATTAGTTTATCTTTTTCTTCAGCCGTAATTTGTGTTAAATCTATTTCTGTTATGTGTGTTCTTACAGAGTCATAAAATATCCAACCAATATAAAAAAATATTGAAATGATTAGGATAAAAATCAATAATAATGCTATTTTTACTATTTTCTTTCCCATATGTTTACCTCCTGTTCATTAGGCCTATCATATATTATTGTTTTTTGTTTGTCAATATTTTTTTATTGTTTTTCGATATGTTTTTAAAAACAAAAAAGTAGAGGAGAACTTTTCGAGACTGCAAAAAAGTGCACAGAAATGTGCACTTTTTTTGCAGTCTCAGTTTATCTCTCCTATTTTTTTGTCAACCTCATAAAATTTTGGTTGACAAATCGTTGACAAATCAACCATTTTTTATCACTAATTGTTGAAATTTAGGTCATCTGACACTTTATATTCAATATCTTCCATATAAGGAAACATTTCTTTTACTCTTTTTAAAGTAAGCATCGTCATTCTTGGCTGTGGATTCTTTGGATTATCTGTTAATAATTTTTGTGTATAACAATTTTTAGCTGTTTTAAATAAAACATATCGATTTCGTACATAAGTATAATAGATTTGGTATCCATTTTTTAAATCTACCCACATATCTTCAAAAGTATAACCTTCCATAGTTCATCCTTTCTTTTTTGATGATTTATTTGCACATTTCTTCAAATTCCGCTTCTGTTATGATTTGTACTCCTAAATTTTGTGCTTTTGTCAATTTACTTCCTGCATCTTCTCCAGCTAATACATAACTTGTCTTTTTGGAAACAGAACTTGATGTTTTCCCTCCAAATTTTTCTATGATATTGGATGCTTCTTCTCTCGAGTATTTTTCTAAACTTCCTGTAAGCACAAATGTTTTTCCTTCAAATCGATTGTCTTCTTCTTCCTCTTTTATTCTTTGTGTATTTACTCCTGCATTTTTTAGTCTTGAAATTAAATCTTTCGTCTGTTCTTGTGCAAAAAACTCATTTATACTTTGTGCAACAATTGGTCCAATATCTTCTACTTCACTTAATTCTTCAATCGTAGCTGATGCTAAATTATCTATATTATCAAATCTTTTTGCTAGTATTTTAGCTGCTTTTACACCAACATGTCTTATTCCTAATGCAGTAATCAATCTATACAAATCATTTTGTTTACTATTATTAATACTATCTACTAAATTTTGAGCAAATTTCTTTCCATTTTTCTTTAATGATGCAATGTCTTCAAATGTTAAATCATATATATCGGCTATATTGGCAATCATTTTTTTATCAAGAAGTATACCAATTATATTTTCTCCAAGTCCATCAATATTCATCGCTTCTCTTGATACAAAATGAACTAAATTTCTATATAATTTTGCTGGACACTCTATCCCTGTACATCTAACTGCTGCCTCTCCTTCTTCTCTTACTGCTTCTGCTCCACATACAGGGCATACTCTTGGCATTTCAAAATCTTTTTCTTTTCTTGTTCTTTTTGAAACAACCACTTCTACGATTTCTGGTATAACATCTCCCGCTTTTTGTATAATAACTCTATCTCCTATTTTTAAGCCTTTTTCTTTTATAAAATCTTCATTGTGTAATGTCGTTTTAGATATTGTAGAACCTGCTACTTTTACTGGTTCTAAGATTGCCATTGGCGTAATGACTCCTGTTCTTCCTACTTGACAAACAATATCTTTTAAAGTTGTTTCTTTTCTTTCTGGTGGATATTTATAAGCAATCGCCCATCTAGGAACTTTACTTGTTGTTCCCATAATTTCTCTTAATCTTAAATTATCTACTTTTACAACTGCGCCATCAATTCCAAATGTTAGTTTTTCCCTATCTTCTCCTATTTTATTAATGGCATTCATGATTTCTTCATTATTTTTACAATAAATTCTTACTGGGTTGACATTAAATCCAAGTTTTGTTAAATATTCTAATTCTTCATAATGAGAATTAAATTCTTTTCCTTCTATTTTTTGCACATTAAATATATAGATATCTAATGGTCTTTTTTTCGTAATATTACTATCTAACTGTCTTAATGATCCTGCAGCTGCATTACGAGCATTGGCGAAAAGTTCTTCTTCATTTTCTTGTCTTTCTTGATTCATTTTTTCAAATTCTGCTTTCGAAATAAAAACTTCTCCCCTTACGGTTATATTTATCTTTTCTGGTAATTCTTTTGGTATTGTCTTTATCGTCTTTAAATTTTCTGTAACATCTTCTCCTACTAAACCATTTCCTCTTGTAGCACCTCTTACAAATATTCCATCTTTGTATTCTAATGCTGCTGACAATCCATCGATTTTTGTTTCTACGACATATTTAGGTTCTTCTATTCCGTTCTCTTCTGCTTGTTTTTTTACTCTTTCTTCAAAACTTTCAATTTCTTCAAAATTAAAAACATCTTGTAAACTTTGTAAAGGAACTTCATGTTCTACTTTTTGAAATCCTTCTTTTACTGTTCCTCCAACTCTTTGTGTTAAAGATGTTTTGGTTATGAATTCAGGATATTGGTTTTCTAATGTTCTTAATTCTAACATCATCATATCATATTCAAAATCGGATATCTCCGGCTTGTCATCATCATAATATTTTCTGGCATAATATTCTGTTTTTTCTCTTAATTCATTTATTCGTTTTTCAGCTTGTTTTTTATCCATTGTTTTCTCCTATTTCATAATAAAATAATGATCCCCATAATAATTTCCTTATTATGGGGATATGTATTAGACATCTGCTTTTGCCCAGATTATTAATCTTCTTTGACTATCATCTGTACAGGTTGTTAAAGATACTTCTATAGCACCTTGTGTATCCCTAGTCATATATTCAGAATCATTTTCTTCTGTTTCATATTTATTATAAATCGTATAAGATAATCTATTTCCACTTAAGTCTGTTACATATAATTTATCTCCTATTTCTAATTTTTTATTATCAGAAAAGAATGTTCCATTTCTAAAGTTATGACCAGCTATTGTTGTATTTCCCACTTGATTTAGACCTGGTCCATATATTTCTATTAAAGCTGTTTCTAATCCTGATTTTGATAATTCATGACTGGCAAGTACTGGTTGTTTTACATTTGTTTTTGGTATCTCTAATGTTCCTGTTGTCTCAAAGCCATTAAATGTAGGAACTTCTCCGCTTGTACCTCCTGTTGTATTTCCTTGATCTACACCTCCTAAAGAAGTGTCTCCTGTAGCTGTTGAATTATTATTACTTATATTTTCATCATTAAGAAATGAATCTACGAAATCTTCTGATTGATTCTTTAATGATTCGTTTTTATAAAATCTATATCCTAGAAATGCAATAATCCCTATTATAGCAATGATTACTACTACTAATAACACTGTTAATAAATTACTATATTTACTATTCATAATTATCTACCTCCATTCATTCGTATACTTATATTATATCATATTTTTGTATAAAATGGTAGAGGTTTACACTATTTTTTCTCCCAATTGTTTTCCTGCTAATAAGTGGAAATGTAAATGTCCTACTTCTTGTCCTCCATCTTCTCCGCAATTTACGATAACTCTATACCCTTTTTCTTTAAATCCTTGTTTTTCTGCAATTTCATTTATGACTTCATAAATTTTACTTATTATTTTTTCATCTCCATCTTGCATATCCGCAAGTGATTGTATATGTTTTTTTGGAATTACCAATACATGTATTGGTGCTGCTGGATTGATATCGTTAAATGCTAATATTTCTTCGTCTTCATATACTTTGCTTGAAGGTATTTCTCCTTTTATGATTTTACAAAATATACAGTCATTTTCCATAATTTCCTCCTATCTTTTTTATAAAATGTTTTGTAATATTCACTATTGAATAGGCAAAGACCTATAGGAAGACCCCAGCTATGTTTTTGCCATGAAATAGTGAATATTCAAAACGATATTAAAAAATATTTATGAGTTTTATTCTAAAATTGCTTTAATTCTTCTTACACCTGAAGAACTAGCTTCTTCTTTTTTAATTTTAAAATGTCCTAATTCCGAAGTATTTTGAACATGAGGTCCTCCACATAATTCGATAGATATGTCACCAATTTTATAAACGGATACAATATCTCCATATTTTTCAATAAACATGGCTTCAGCACCTTGTCTGATTGCTTCCTCTTTTTTCATTTCAAAATGTTCTACTGGAACTGCTTCTGAAATCCATTTATTTACTAATTCTTCTGTTTTTTGTTTTTCCTCATCTGTCATTTTTGCTGGATGTGAAAAATCAAATCTCATTCTTTCTGCTGTAATATTACTTCCTCTTTGATGTACATGTGCTCCTAATACTTGTTTTAATGCTGCATTTAATAAATGTGTTGCTGTATGATATTTGGTTTCCATTTCTCCTGCCCCCGCTAAACCACCTTTAAATTTTTGTTCTGCTCCTGCTCTTGATTTTTCTTGATGTTCTTTAAATAGTTTTTTAAATTCTTCTTTATCTATTTTCATTCCATTTTCAGAAGCAAGTTCTTCTGTTACTTCAGGTGGGAATCCATAGGTATCATATAGTCTAAATACCATTTTTCCATCTATGATAGTTTTTCCTTGTTTTTTTACATTTTCTATTTCTTTTGAAAATTCTTTTTCACCTTTTTCAAGTGTTTTTACAAATTTATTTTTTTCTTCTAATATGACATTTTTGATTGTTTCCTTGTTTTCTTCAAGTGCAGGATACATTTCTTTTAAATTTCCCACATTTATGTCTATTAATGTTGATAATTCATCTAATGATATTTGTAATTTATTCATATGTCTTATCATTCTACGAATTAATCTTCTTAATATATATCCTCTATCGATATTACTTGGTCTTCCACCATCACATATAATCATCATACTTGAACGAAGATGTTCTGCAACAATTCTTCTACTTGCTATATTATCTACTTTTTGTAGTTCTTCTAGTTTGTCCATGATTGGTGCAAACAATTCCGTTTCAAATGGTGTTTCTTTTCCTTGTAGTAACATTGTCATTCTTTCAAGTCCTAGTCCTGTATCAACATTATGTTGTGATAATTTTGTATATTTTCCATCTTTGCTTTTGAAGTATTCCATAAATACATTATTCCATATTTCAACATATTTACCACATCCACATGATGGATTACATTCTGGTGAACATTTTGGTTTTCCTGTATCATAAAACATTTCTGTGTCTGGTCCACAAGGTCCTTCTTCTCCTGCTATCCACCAATTGTCGTCTTTTCCAAAATAATAAATTCTTTCTTTTGGTATTCCAACTTTTTCCCAACATTTTGCAGTTACTTCGTCTTTTGGACAGTCCTCATCTCCGGCAAAACATGTGACTGATATCTTTTCTGCTGGTATCTGTAATTCTTGCGTTAGAAAGTCATAACTCATTTGGATAGATTCCTCTTTAAAATAATCTCCCAATGACCAATTTCCTAGCATTTCAAAATATGTTAAATGCCTGTTATCTCCTACTTCTTCTATATCATTTGTTCTAACACATTTTTGGTAATCTGTAAGTCTATTTCCTGCTGGATGTTTTTCTCCTAATAAATATGGTACTAATGGTTGCATTCCAGCTGTTGTAAATAATACAGATGGATCGTTTTCTGGTATTAATGGTGCTGATGGTATGACAGCATGTCCATGGTTTTTGAAAAAGTTTAAATATTTGTTTCTGATTTCTATAGCTTTCATTCTCTTCTCTCCTTTTTTATCCCTATGATTATACTTTAAAATGATGAAAAAAGCAAGAGTGCAGAAAAAATTCATATATATTCGTAACCTTAAATATTTTTTTACAAAAAGATGGGAGCTTTATATAACTCCCATTTTAAAATATTAATACATTCCACCCATTCCAGAATCCATTTCATGGTCATGTCCACAGCCACAACCTTTATTTTCTGGTGCATCTGTCACTAAACTTTCTGTTGTTAATACCATTGCTGCAATTGATGCTGCATTTTGAAGTGCACTTCTTGTAACTTTTGTTGGGTCTACAATTCCTGCTTTTTTCATATCTACATATTGTTCTTTAGCTGCATCAAATCCAAATCCTACAGCTGATTTTTTAACATTTTCAAGTATAACTGCTGGCTCTAATCCTGCATTTCTTGCAATTTGTTTAACTGGTTCTTCTAGTGCTTTTAATACAATTTCTGCACCTAGTTTTTCTCCAGCATCTAGGTTTTTAGCTATTTTTTCTACTTCTGGCATGATATTTACATAGGCTGTTCCACCACCAGCTACAATTCCTTCTTCAACTGCTGCTTTTGTTGCTGATAAAGCATCTTCTATTCTAAGTTTTTTGTCTTTCATTTCTACTTCAGTTGCTGCACCAACTCCAATTACTGCAACACCTCCAGCTATTTTTGCTAATCTTTCTTGTAAATTCTCTTTATCAAATTCACTCTTTGTTTCTTCTATTTGTGCTTTTATTTGTTTTACTCTTGAAGATATAGCCTCTTTATCACCTGCACCATCAACAATGATTGTATTTTCTTTTTGTACTTTTACTTGTTTTGCTCTACCTAATTGTTCAATTTGTGTATCTTTTAAGTCCATTCCTAAATCTTGTGATATAACTTCTCCGCCTGTTAATATCGCAATATCCTCTAACATAGCTTTTCTCTTATCTCCAAATCCTGGTGCTTTTACTGCAACAACATTTAATACACCTCTTAATTTATTTAAGATTAATGTTGATAATGCTTCACTTTCGATATCATCACATATAATAACAAGTTTTCCAGATGATTGCATTAAATTTTCTAATAATGGTAAAATTTCTTGTATATTACTGATTTTTCTATCTGTTATTAATATGTATGGATTATCTAGAATTGCTTCCATTTTTTCTGTATCTGTAACCATATATGGTGATACATAACCTTTATCAAATTGCATTCCTTCTACAACATTTAATTCTGTTTGAGATGTTTTTGATTCTTCGATTGTGATAACTCCATCTTTTGATACTCTTTCCATTGCATCTGCAATTAGTTCTCCTACTTCTGTATTATTTGCAGAAATGCTTGCAACTCTTGCAATATCTCCTTTTCCATTAACAGGTGATGTGATTTCTTTTAAGCTTTCTACAGCTCCATCTACAGCTTTTTCTATACCTCTTTTAATTGCCATTGGATCAGCACCTGCTGCAACGTTTTTAACACCTTCTTTAATCATTGCTTGAGCTAAAACAGTTGCTGTTGTTGTTCCATCTCCTGCAACATCATTTGTTTTTGTTGATACTTCTTTTACAAGTCTTGCTCCCATATTTTCAAATTTATCTTCTAATTCTATTTCTTTTGCGATTGTTACACCATCATTTGTGATTAATGGTGCTCCAAAGCTTTTATCTAATACCACATTTCTTCCTTTTGGTCCTAATGTGACCTTTACTGTGTCAGCTAATTTATTGACACCTTCTAATAATGATTTTCTTGCATCTTCTCCAAATTTTATTTGTTTTGCCATAGTAAATCCTTCCTTCCTATTTTTATATTTTTTTGCGAATATGAATATAAATTGTTTATTCTACAATTGCTAATATATCGTCTTCTCTTAATATGATATATTCTTCTCCTTCATATTTTACTTCTGTTCCAGCATATTTGCTAACAACTACTGTATCTCCTTTTTTTACTTCCATTGTTTCTCTTTTTCCGTCAATCATTTTTCCTGGTCCTACTTCTACAACTTCTGCCATTTGTGGTTTTTCTTTGGCAGTACTTGCTAAAATAATTCCACTTTTTGTTGTCTCCTCACTTTCTTTCATTTTTACTAAAACTCTGTCTGATAATGGTTTTATCATATATATTACCTCCTTTATTTTTAGGGTAGTGTCAACTAAATGTATATTTTATTTAGTTACACCCCTGTATTTTTAAGGGTTTCATCACTTTTTTTCAACAAAAAAATGATACCCCCCTCTTTTATGGTATAATTGTTACAACGAATAACCA
>CALXUT010000006.1 GCA_944391755.1 uncultured Clostridia bacterium | reverse complement strand
TTTACTAAATCTTTTAATGCTTTACCAGCTTTGAATACTGGAGCTTTAGATGCAGGTATTTTTATTTCTTCTTTTGTTTGAGGATTTCTACCTTTTCTAGCAGCTCTTTTTCTAACTTCGAAAGAACCAAATCCAACTAGTTGAACTTTGTCTCCTCCTTTTAATGATTCAGATACAACTTCTGTGAATGCATTAACTGCTGCTTCTGTTGCTTTTTTAGATTCACCTGTTTTTGCAGCAATAGCTGCTACTAATTCAGCTTTGTTCATGTACATTACCTCCTATAAAATTTTGTATATGTACGAATACTGCGTTATTGCAATATCTGTACTTCTATTTTATCTTATTCTCCAAAATAAAATAAAATCCCCTCTTTTTTTATAAAATTTAATATAATTTTATTTTTTCTAGCAATTTATAGATTTTATCACCTTTTGGCAACATATAAATATCTTCTTTGTTATAAATTTTTAATACCACTACTGATAATACATAAATGATTACCGCAAATAGCATTGCTATTATTGTTGCACCATTTCCAGGAATTATACTATTTAATATTAAAAACATTGTATAGGAACATACTGCCATGATTCCAGTTGCTACTGCAGGTTTAAAAATAAATTTTTTAAATGGTAAATCTAACTTTACATTTCTTTTTAATATGTTAAATACAATCAAAAATGCGACCATATGGCATGCGATTGAACCAATTGCTGCACCATATACATTTAGTTCTGGTACTGGTAATAATATTAAATTTAAAATTAATTTCACAATAACACCTATTCCTAATGCAACTGCTGGTACAATTACTTTTCCAAATCCTTGTAATGCTCCATTTATGGTTTGATCTAATATTGAGAATATGACAGAAACTGATATTAATTGTAATAATAATGCTCCTTCATTTGCATTTGGATATAATAAATTTAATATTGGCTGTGCAAATACAATCATTCCTACAACACAAGGTAAACCTATCAACATGGATGTTAATAATGAAAATGATGTTCTTTTCGTTGCTGTTTCTTTATCATTTTTGGCTTTTGCTGCTGATATCGCTGGTACTAATGCTGTTGCAAAAGCTATATTAATAGCAAGAGGTAAATTCGTTAAGGTATCTACTTTTCCACTTAACTGTCCATATAATCTTGTTGCAACATCAGATGCCATATAGGTACTTAAAATTCTTTTTACAGTAAAGGAATCTATATTTTTATTAAATGATGTCATAATGGAACTTAGTGTAAGAGGAACTGAAACTTTTAATATTTTCTTTACAATTGTTTTTACACTTTCATATTTATAATTTACAGAACTTGCAATTTCATTTCCAATTTCTTTTCTTCTAACTCTATAATACATAAATAGATATATAAAACTTGAAAATGTTGCAATTGTTGTTGCCACATTTGCTCCTGCTGCCATCATTTCTGTTGATGTTGATGTAATGTGTGCTACAATTTCTACAATAACAATTGTTAATACTGTTTTAAATACTTGTTCTAAAGTTTGTGCTCTTGCTGTTGTTTTTAATGTTCTTCTTCCGTTAAAATATCCTCTTAATACTGATGAAATAGATACAAAGAATATAGCTGGTGATAATGCAATTAATGTTAGTTCCGCTTCTGGAATTTGGATAAAATCATATGCTAATGTATGTGCCCCAAAGAATAATAACATAGTTCCTACAGCACCGATTGCTCCAAATGTAGCTAAAGCTACCTTAAAAATTCTATTTGCGCCTCTACTATCTCCTAATGCTAATCTTTCTGCCACTAATTTTGATATGGCATTGGGAACTCCTATTGAAGATATTGTAAGTAATAATGCATAAATCTGGTATCCACTTGCATATATTGCATTTCCTGCATCGCCAAATCCTTCTCTATTGGTTAAATAAAGTGTATATATCAACCCTAGGACTTTTATTAATATTTGTGAAAACATTATGGTGACAACACCTTGCATAAATGTTTCCTTTTTGGTTGTTCTTTCAACTTCTGGCATGTTTCCTCCTATTTGCATTGTATGTTTTTTTCTTATCAATTATTAATGAATCATATACATTATATTGATAATTGTAAAATTTATCAAGAAGTTTTACCAAATTTATTGACAAATTCCTATTTTTGTATTAAAATTATTTGGTATTATGTTAGAATATGATTTAAATATGAAACTTCTCCCCGGTGGTTTTAGATTTAAATTTCATATATATCAAATTAAATTTAAAATAGGAGGGTAAATATTACCATGAACAATGTTACATATAGTGCAAAAAAATCAGAAATTGAAAGAAAATGGTATATCATCGATGCAGCTAACAAACCACTTGGTAGAGTTGCTACAGAAGCTGCTAGATTATTAAGAGGAAAACATAAACCAACTTTCACACCAAATATGGATACAGGTGATAATGTAATTATTATCAATTGTAAAGATGTAGTATTAACAGGAAACAAAATCAATTCAAAAGTTTACAGACATCATTCAGGTTATATTGGAGGAATGAAAGAAACTCCTGCAAGTGTAATGCTTGACAAAAATCCAGAAAAAGCTATGACATTAGCTGTTAAAGGAATGTTACCACATAATTCTTTAGGAAGAAAAATGGCAACAAAATTAAGAGTATTCGCTGGTAGTGAACACAATCTTCAAGCACAAAAACCAGAAATATGGAATTTTTAATTAAGGAGGAACTATAATAATGGCTAAGGCAAATAAAATAGTATATATGGGTACAGGTAGAAGAAAAAGCTCAATAGCTAGAGTTAGATTAGTTGAAGGAACAGGAAAAATAACAATTAACGGAAAAGATATTGAAGAATTTTTCGATTTAGAAACATTAAAAGTTATTGTTAGACAACCATTAACTGTTACAAATACATTAGCTAAATATGATGTAATTTGTTCAGTAAAAGGTGGAGGTGTTTCTGGTCAAGCAGGAGCTATTAGACATGGTATCGCTAGAGCTTTAAATGAAGCAAATGCTGAATATAGACCTGCATTAAAATCTAATGGATTCTTAACAAGAGATCCTCGTATGAAAGAAAGAAAAAAATACGGTCTTAAAAAAGCTAGAAAAGCCCCACAATTTAGTAAGAGATAATCTGCTTTTTATAAAAACCTCAGAATTTTTAATACTTCTGAGGTTTTTTATTGTTCTTTTTATTTTTTAGTTGCATTTTGTAAACATTATTCATTAGTTATAAACATTTAATACCATTTCCTATTAATATCGCTCCCATTTATTAATATCTCCTTATGTTATTTTGCAAAATTTCAAAACTTTTACATTATTTCAAAATATTTGTAGCCTTTAGTTTAAAAATATTTGACATTCTTCATTTTCTGTATTATAATAATTATAGAAAATAAGGATCCACAAAATGTGGTTACCAACATGGATAATTAAAAAATCATATCTCTATTGGTCAGCAGAGATGTGATTTTCTTTGTATATAATTATAGTTATAACTATAATTAATGCAAATGAGATGATAGCAAGAGCTACATTTCCAAAAAATGATAAAATCAATAATTGTAAAAGCATTTCTTCTAACATTTCACACCACCTCACTTTCTTATGTAGAATTGAGATGGTAACCACATTCCGCTTTTCCTTACTTTCTTAACAGATTATACAATTTTTATAGTAAAATGTCAATATTTTCAGAACATTTGTTTTTAATGATATAGATTTTTTTAAGTTTCCAAAATGAACCTTATTTTTATATTTATTCTATTTTGCTAATGAAGTTAACTGAAGCTGTTGTTTTTATTTCTCATAAATATGTCTAAAAAACCCAGAGTATAAACTTTGGGTTTTACTTTAATCTATCACATTGAGAGTCTCTTCAGGTGAAGTAATGCCTTCCAAATCATAAAATGTACTTGGAATTTCACCTATTATAACATGTTCTCCTACTATCACTTGATTCGTAATTGTTTTTGAATAACTACTTAGTGGTGTTAATATTTTCATATTACATTCAAATTCCACATAAGTTCTATGAAGTGTTTGGTTGATTGCTTGTGTTTCAAACTCATTCTTTATTTCCGTATCAAGTGTTCCTGACATTAAAACTTTTATGGGAATATTAGGACCTATCCCTGATAAAAAATAGGTTCCAAATAAACTTCCTAGTGGAACTTCTATATTGCTTTTCTCTATTTCGTCAAATTCATTTTGTATATTTTCTGTCAAGTCAGATATCATATTATTTACAGGAACAACATTGGCTTTTATCATTGAAATTTTACCATTATCATCTTTTTCTATTGAATATAATTCATTATATTGATACTTATTCATAATCATTGTTGATTGTTGATTTGTTATAACTGTTGCTACTGATTTTACTTGATCTTCACATAGTCCCTCAAATATTGGATCTACATAATTTAATATTACTTTATAAATAATAATAACTAATAATATGATTATTAATATTTTTATCACTTTTTTTCGTTTTTTTATGTTTCTACTATTTCTATGTGGTCTTGGATAATTCCTAAGAGGTTTTATTAAAAATCTTTTTCTTGAATAAATTTTATCATACATATTAAGCTATTGTAATTGGTTCTTTTGCTCTCTTTAATACATATTTAGGTATATATATTTTTTCTGCAACATTTAATTTATCTGGTCTTTCTATCCCATTCACTCTTACGATATCATCAACTGTACTTCCAAATCTTTTCGCAATTTTCCATAAAGTATCTCCTGGTTTCACAACATAAATGATGACACTATAATCTTCTGCATTTTCTTCTTCTTCCATTGTTATATCATCAATTACTGGGATTGCAGAATTTTTATACATATCTGTTTCAAAATTTAAATCTATGTTTGAACTAATTACTCCTCCCTGATTTGTAAATTCTTGTGCATTTACTTCTATGCTAGTATCCATTCTATTATCTTCTATATTTTCTATTCCATTTAATGTTTGTTCAAAAGGCATATTTATTCTTTTCGTATTGATTCCTATCGTTGAGCGATCTGTAAAAATAAAATTCAATTCTAATTCTCCCTCATATATGATTTTTCCATTTAGTTTATTTTCTTTATTAATGATAGGATTAATTTCTACATCTACGATTGTTCCATTTTCTAATTCTGGAACATTTATTTTTTCTCGAATATTACAAGTGTATTTCATACATTGTTTATTTGATATGGTATTTACCATTGTTGTATTAAATTGCATTTTTTCTCCTGGGCAATACATATCTTCTATGATTCTAATTTCTTTTTCTTCATAAACCATACATGAAATCTCAACTCCTAATTCTACATAAACAGAATGTTCTTCTATTGTATTTGGTTTTATAATCATATTTTCTATCATATAAGATGTTTCACATATATTCTCTTCTTTTATATTTGGCATGTCTATAAATCCTACTAATGGTAATCTAGTACGACATGTACATATTCTATTATCTTCCGTTAAATAAAGCAATTTTACTTCTATCTCTGATTTCGCTAATACTTTATTATAACTTATTTTAATATCTTTATCTACTAAGCATATTTGTGCATTTAAAATTTCTACTAGATTGTCTGTTGAAGGTATTGATACATTTTCTTTTATATATGCCCTTGTATTGCCATCTCCTAATAAAGAATTCACCTTTGTACTCTTACTAAGTGTTTGTATATTTTCATCATTCATATTTGTCGTAATATTTATGCTTTCTTTTGCATAAATTTTTAAATTTATTTCTAAAGAAATTCTTATTCCAATTTTCCTACCATTTAATACTTTACAATCAATCACCTTTATTTTTGTACTTATATCCACATTCATTCCTGCTTCTACTTCTGGTACATTTATTGTTTCAGAAAAATCTAATTCCGTATTTAAGCCTCTTACATTATCTTTTTCATCATCTGCTAAATACATGATATATGTCAGGATGTTCCCATCTATTCTTATTTTTCCATCCATAACTTCTTTTTTATATATACATACATTTCCACTTGTATTGATAGTATTTAATATATCTGGTTTAGAATCTGGAACAATCATATCTCCTTGTACATCAATCATTTCTTTCTTTTCACATACAATTTTATTCACATTTAAAGTTTCTTTTGTTATGTTTATATCCATAAAAAAACCTCCTCTACATTTTTTGTTTATTAATGTATATGGGGGTTTTTTTGATTTTATTACATTTTTATTTCAATACTTCCTATTCCACCATCGATTTCTATCCTGTTTTCTCCATTTCCAGTAACAGATTTATTGGCTACTTCTGTATCATTTATTCTAATATCTCCTATGCCTTTTTCTGCATCTATCTTATAGATTTCACTTCCACCTTCTAGACTTATATCCACTTCTCCTATTCCGCAATTTACTTCTGATTCACCTCTCATAAAACCTGAATATACTAATTTACCAACACCTGTGCCAATATTTGCATTTGATAAATCTACATCTTCTATTATCACTTCACCTGCGCCACATTCTATGTCTGCGTCATTTGAAATTAATTGATTTATGGTTACACTTCCTGCTCCAAAGTTGAAGTCTACTTTATTTGAAATGATATTGTTCATTTCTACTGTTCCAGCACCCATTTCTAGTTTTATTTCTTCTAGTTCTATACGATTTGGTATGTAGATGGTAATTTTAGCATCTTTAGAAAATGCAAGTTTTTTGGTTTCTTTAATTTCTAATGTTCCATTTTTATTTTCTATATTTGTTGTAGATGGTATTTGTGATGCTTCTATTTTAAATACTTCTCCCTCTGTTTTTATTGTTAAATTAGAGGAATTAATTTCTAAATCTAGTCTAGAAAATTGTTCGAATTCTTGTGTTACATCTACTTTTTCTATATCTGACTGTTCAGCAATCATCTGAACACCAAATACCCCTGTACTTATAGTAAGTACCACTCCTACAATAATGGATATAATCGTTATTGCTAAATATAATCCAAATGCAATTGCACCATATTTTATGATTTTTTGAAATACATTCATTTTACTTCAACTCCTCCAAACAAACAAAATGCTTTTACATATATCGTTGGTACATTTTCTTTGTTATCTACTGCTTTATTACTTACACCACCAAAAATGGAATTGGATTTTACTATTACATTTATATTGTTTGGTACGATGATATCGATTCCTCCAAATACAGAAGTTGCATTGATGACTTGGTCTTGTGTGATATTCGCTTCTCTTAGATTTAAATCGATACCTCCAAATATTGCATTTAAAGTTGCTCCATGAAATTGTTCTCCAATAAAAGTTAAATTTTGTGAAGAAAATGTTGCATAATATTCTTCTTTATTATCTTTATTTAATTCTTTTATTTTATCATTTAACTTTTGTCCTAATGTTTCTTTTAGTATCAATGTAATTCCCATAATAACTAATATCGCTGGAAATATTAATTTTCTTACATTACGAATATCCAATATCCCCTGTGCAATTAACAATAATGCTACACCGATTAATAACCAGATATAATTTCCTAGTTTTCTACTGTCTTTAATAACGCCTATTAAACTTGGTATGATAATAATTAATGTCCACCAACCTCTAAAAAAGATATTAATATCAGTTATTCCTAATGCATTTAATCCAAAGATAAGTCCTAATACAATTAAGACAATTCCCCATAATATACTTGTTCTCTTCATAAAAACCTCCATTTAAGTTTTATTTTCTATTGATAAAACCTCTTAAAACCGTATTTATTCTACTATTTTTTAAAATTTTTGTCAAGGTGATGTAAAATGGTCTTAGTTTCAATTTTTTTGTAGATTAATTCATGATTTTGATATATACCCCTGCTTTTTGAAAAAATCCCGTAGCTAAAATCTAGCTACGGGATTGAAAGTTTTTTTGCTGTATTTCTGGTTATCTGTTTAGCACAACCTTGATGGCATCGATTAGATACTGGTCAGCACCTCTTCGATGATGCTTTCCATATCACCATTGAGAGGATCAAAGGTTCTCATGTAATCAATCGTTTCCTTGAGAATAGACCAGTCAACATAGACAAGGTCACCTTCGTTGACAAATTTCACAACACCTAGCTCCTCTACTTCAGGAGGCAAAACAATATGGTAGGTGTTTCTGACAAGCGTATTAGTCTTGTCCCAGTCGGCATGCAGTTTCTCGACCTCCTGCATCTCGACTACTTCCATGTCCAGATGTCCATGGTATTCGTGCAAAATCTTCTGGAACTTACTTTCAATGTCCAGTCGACCATACATGATTGCATCGGTCAGAAGATGCCAGACATAACCCCTATAGAAAGGATTTGCCTTCTGCATCTCAGTCAAACCGGACCAACATGCTTTGACATCAGGCTGACTGCTCAAACCATAATGAAGGCCTCCATTACTATTAGCCATTTCCTTCTGCTGGATACGGGGCTGCAATTCGCAGTACTCTGGCATTTCACTGGTGCGAAGGGAATCATATTTAGCATGAGCTTTCTCGATTCCTCCACAGAACTTAACATGCTTTTTCAAGAGGTCGGGTGCTTCTACACCGAGAACAAAACTCCGGTTCTCCAGAGAATGTCCTCCACAAGCCGCGAGATGAAGATAATAACCAGGCATACTATTTACTCCTTTCATTTGTCGTGCACTACTATAGCGGTGCAATAATGAATGCCGTACGCTTACTATTATATACCACTTTTAATATTATGTCAACAGCGTTTTTGGCTTAAATTTCGGTATTTACAAAATTAATTTTGTAAAACATACCTGAACTGAACTGAAATGAAAAAAGCTTGACCAATGTGACAAGTTTTGATATAATATGTAAAGCAATGCAAAAGCATTGTGCACGAGTTATCTTCACACAAGTAAGTACTTGAAAGGAGTAATGGTTATGGCTTACAAGGATCGGTGGACTGATCGGCAGATTAGTAGAGAACTCGAACGTAGCAGTGCCTTCAGAAAAACCAAAAGAGACTATGAACGAAGAGGATATGAGGTCGACCAGTTTGGTGATGTAAGGCCAAAGAGCGGATTTGGCCCCTCCGGTTACATTGACAAAGATGGTAACTACCATGATGATATGTGATTTGTCCATAACACCAATAAAAAAGTCCCTAGCTTAACTGGGGACTTTTTTATTGGTGTTACTAAATCTTGGTTACAAAATTCTAAACATTTTTATTTTTATACATTGTTAACATGTCTTTTAAACTAATTTTGCTTCCATAATTTAATATAGCTTGTGAATATATTTTGATAGATATTTTTGCTACAACAAATATCGTGATTGCTATAACAACTAATGATATTGCGATTTCTTGTGTAGTTGCAATTCCCATCATTACTCTAAATGGCATACAGAATGGTGATGATATTGGTAATATTGCTGCTAATTTATTTAATTCGCTTGTTGGATTCATCATTGTAAAATATGCTAAATAAAATCCGATAACCGCTATAATTGCTACTGGTCCATTAGCTGATTGAACATCTTCTGGCTTACTTACTGTTGAACCTGTTAATGCATATAATAATGCATATACTGCATAACCCAATATAAAATAAACGGCTGTTATGATTCCTAAGAATGGTGTAATATTACTAAAATCAATAATACCATCTAAAACGCCTTCTTCTAGGAATAATGCATTTGATATTAATGCAGTTGCAATAATTGCAGCAATTTGTATTAATCCTACAATCCCTATTCCAATTGTTTTTCCTAATACGATTGTTCTAGGTGTTGTTGAAGTTACAAGTGTCTCTATGATTTTTGATGTTTTTTCTGTTGTTATTGAACTTGATACTTGATATGCACAAAAATATATGGCATAAAATAATACAAGTGACATTAACATCATTGCAAATTGATTTCCTTGTACTTCTTGTTCTTCTGTTTGTGTCATTTCAAAATTAAAATTTGGTACTAAACTTGCTAATTGTTCTTGTGTTAGTCCTAATTTTGAAATTTGTAAATTACTATATATGGTTGTTATGGCATTTACTAAACTTTCTGGTACATTTGTTACCATTGCTAAATTTTCTACTATGTACTCTATATGGATACTTCCATCTTGATTCGTAATTTTTAATGCTTCTTCTATTTCACCATTTTCAATTTTACTTTTTATATCTTCTAATTGTAAATCTTCATTGGATATAATGGCTTGATAACCTAAATCCATATCATTTAATTGTTCTAGTGTTCCCTCAAAAATATTATCTTTATCCATTATTAATATATTCGTCTTTGTTTCACTTGGAGTATTATCACCAGTAATAGCATTTAATATATTAGGAACATTAAATAATAATACGATAATTAGTAATATTATTAAATTTGATATAATAAAAGATTTTCTTTTTATCATATCTTTTATTGTAAATTTTGCTACGATAAATAAATCTCTCATTCTTAAGCACCTACCTTTTCTATAAATATATCATTTAAACTTGGTTTCTTTAATTCAAATTTGTCTATGGATATATTATTGTTTACTAAGTTCTTCATTAAAGTATGTGCTTGTTCTTCATTGTCTATGTTGATTTCGTAATTGTTATCAATATTTTTTTCAATGTTCATTCCTAATTCTGTTATATAAGATGTAATATCTTGCTTTACATTGACTTCTAATCTCTTTGCAGGATATGCATCTTTGATTTCTTTTAAATTTCCTTTTAATACTGTTTTCCCTCTATTGATGATGACAACATCACTACAAAATTCTTCTATAGATGACATTTGGTGACTGGACATGATGATATATTTTCCTTTTTCGACTAATTCTAATATAACATTTTTTAATAGTTCTGTATTTACTGGATCTAATCCACTAAATGGTTCATCTAATACGATTAATTCTGGGTTGTTTAATATAGATGCTATAAATTGTACTTTTTGTTGATTTCCTTTTGACAATTTTTCAGCTTGCATATCTTTATATTCATCTACTTTTAATCTTCCCATCCAGTAATCAATTTCTTTACAAGCTTCTTCTTTTTTCATTCCTTTTAATTCTGCAAAATAAATTAATTGCTCATAAATTTTTGTTTTTGGATAAATTCCTCTTTCTTCTGGTAAATATCCAAATTTCACATTTTTTCTTTCTACTTGTTTTCCATTCCAAGTAATTTCTCCAGAATCCTTTTTTAACATTCCTAACATCATTCTTATGGTTGTAGTTTTTCCAGCACCATTTGTTCCTAATAATCCAAACACTCCTGGTTCTTTCATTTCAAAGCTGATATGATCTACTGCTAATTTTTCGCCAAAGTGTTTTACTACATTTTCGACTTTTAGTCCCATTTTCACTCCCCCTTAATTCTGTAATATTATAATATTTTTTATATAAAAAATCAATCTGTTTTTATATATTTCTCTTTAGTTTATCCTTAATTTCAATCATTAAGGATAATATTTTTTCGTAAAGTTCTCATTATGACTAAATTAGATAAATTTAGTAGACAGTTTATATATAAATATTTTGAAGTCAAAGACCTAATTGAGTGAGTAAAAATATGCATATAAACTATTGCTTTTTACTACTTTTCATGCTATAGTATTTAAGAAAAAAGTCCTTAATGATTGAAATTAAGGACTTTTATACAATATATTCAATTTTATTTTGTGGAAAATACTTTTCCATTTGTTCTCTTATATATATTTCTGCTTCGTTTCTGATTTCTTTCTTATATGCATATTTTCCCTTTCCTCTTCCTGTCATCATCTCTTTGTTATATAAATGGATTGTATTAGGAAATGCTTCTTCATTGATTTTTGTATGCACATAACTATAGGTCATAAATATAATTTCAAAAAAAGCTTCTTTTTTTACTTTCTCTGTTAATCTCTCATTTAATTGTTGTATCAATTCTGTATATAATAATTTCCAATTTTCTACTAATATGACTGGTGCTATTAAAATTCCTATTTTATATCCTGCTTCTGCTAATTTATTGATTGCTTCTATTCTTCCTTTTAACCTTGATGTTCCAAATTCTACTTTATTGATGATTTCTTCTGGATTGACACTCATTCTGATGATGATTTTTTGCTGATGGTTCAATGGTAATATATCATCTACCATATCAAACTTGGTTGGCAATGTTAAATAACCTTTTTGCGTATTGGCAAAGTTTTCGATTGTCCATACCAAATTTCCTGTTATGGTATTTTCTAGAACTAAATCACTATTACTTCCTATCTCAAATGTCAATTCTTTTTCACTTTTTTGAGCAGTTTTTATAATTTTTTCTAGTATTTGCTCTCTATTTACAAATAATCGTAAATAGGCACATTTATTGTAATTACATACTAAATAACAATACATGCACATGGCTGTACATCCAGAAGAAGTGTATGGAACTAAATAATCTGATGTTTTATGATTTTCTACAAATTTATGTGTTTTTCTTACCCCTATAATTAAATTTCTTTTCATATCTGCAAATTCTGCATTTTGCTTTTTTCTCATTTCTTCTATATTATTATGATTTTCAATGATGACTTTAGGCGTTTCTTTATATTTTTCTAATAATTCTTTCCCTAACACATAATTTTCTATTTCTTTTTCATAATAGATTGCTTTTGGTTTAAACATAAAAAATTCTCCTTTTTTATAGTTTAACCACTTTTAGAAATACTATAAAAAAACGAATAGATTTATTTTAAAACCTATTCGTTTTATTGTTTATTTTCTTCTTTCATAAGTAATAAATTCATACTCAAAATGATTGTTTTCATCTTTTATTCCTGGTATTCTTTCGACTTCTTTCCACTTTTCCTCATCAATTCTAGTGAAAAATGCATCCCCCTCAAAGTCTTTGTGTATTTGTGTTACATACAATTTTGTTACATATGGCATTAACAAATTATATATCATGGCACCACCTATCACAAAATTTTCATTTTTATCTTCTATATATTCTTGTATTTCTAACATAGAATGTACAATTTTCACATTTTCATTTTCTACTTTAAAATCTGGATTATTGGTAAATACAATATGTTTTCTATCTGGTAATATTGTTCCTAATGATTCAAAAGTTTTCCTTCCCATGATAATAACATGTCCTGTTGTCAATTCTTTAAATCTTTTCAAATCTTCTGGTATATTCCATATCATTTTATTGTTTTTTCCAATTACATTATTTTTTGCTTTTGCTACGATTATACTTAACATTTCTCTTGCTCCTTTTAGTTCAATAAGTTATACTTCATCTTCTACTGTTAATTTTGCATAATATTTTGGATCAAATTCTTCATCATATTCAATTTCATCAAATATATCTGGCATTTGTTCTTTAAAGTATTTTAATAATGGTATTAATACTTGTCTGATAGATGGATGAACATGTTTTGTTGTTCTTAAACTTAAAATATGTTTCCATTCTCTAATATTGGCTGTCATGGTATATTCTGCAGCTACAGAATGTGGAAGTACTTCTCTACACATATCTGTGGTTGCACCCAATTTTTTCATTTGGATATAACCATTTTCAATTTCTTGCATTGTCTTTTTCCATACTTCATATACTTCTTTATCTTCTATATATATTGGATTTATGAAAGATATTTCATTTCCATATTTATCTTTATCATAACTACAGTATCTAGTAGATTCTACAGAAAAACTTGCAAATCTATGTCTTGTTAAATCTTTATATGATCCTACATCATTATAGATTCTAACTGTAACTTTTTCATGTTCTAATACAGATTCATGTCCTCTTGTAATACAATTTTTTAATAATTGTTTATAGCTATCTTCTGTTATTTTTCCTTCTGACCTGTAGCAAGTTCTACAAGCTCTTTCAATTCTTTTCATGATTTTTACGCCGTCGATTTTTTCAACTTTAATCCATGGTTCAACTAATCTCATATTTATCTCCTCCATATATTTTTTTACATTATATCAAAAATTAATTAATTATCAAGACTTTTTCTATCCAATTTTGAATAAATTCTTTCGGTATATTTAAATTGTTATTAATTCCAGTTCCCATTTTTACATTTGGTTTTCTATCTCCATGATAATCAGAACCTCCAGACATGTACTTGCTGTATTTCTTACATAATGCCATAATTTCTTGTCTTTGCTCTTCTGTAAATAATGGATATTGACATTCTAAGCCATCTATTTCTGTCGTTTTCAGAATATTATCTATCTCAGCTTTTGGATTTTCAAAATCATAGATATAGGCATGTGCCAAAAAGGCTAATCCTCCTGCATCATGGATTTCTTGTATGACTTCATCAATTGAACTTACATATTTTGATGCATCAAAATAGAATATACTATTAGGGTTACATTCGCATTTTCTAAAAAAATTATTATTTGTTAAGTCTGTTTCTCCTAATTCTTCTAGTTTTCTAATATTTTCATTATATTTTAAAATTTCATTTGCAAATACATAACTTCCAAATATGTTACTCGTATTTTCATCTATTGCTATATTGGCATCATATTTAATACTGTACGTATCAGCTATATTTTTTAAATGCTCTAGTATAATTTCTTGTAAATTTTCGATTTTATTTATCTTTATTTTTTTATAGTCAATTCCATATCCCAGTACTTCTATATTTTTACCCTTATAAATTGCTTTTATTTCTGTTCCAGGTATAATTTTACCAGAAAACTTTTCTTTTATATTTATTGTTTCTAATTCTTTATAAGCACTTATGGTATCATGGTCTGTTATAGATATGATTTCTAATTTTTGTTTTTCGGCATTTTCTAATAATTCTGTTACTGTATCTGTTCCATCTGAATGATTTGTATGCAAATGTAAATCTATCATGCTTCTCCCTCCCATTTTGGTACATATTCTTCTTCATGTTCTCCGAGTTCTTGAATATATCCATTTTCTAATTCTAAATCATATAAATAATTTTCAACTTCTTCATATTCTTTTTGTGTTAATTTCCTATTTAACTCATTGTTTTCCTTTGCTTTATAGGTTGGAAAATATTGAGCCATAATGCTTACAAAAACATGACAATCCATGTTTTCTTTTATCCATTTTAAAATTTGTTTGCTGTTTTCTACTTGATTTGGTAAAATTAAATGCCTTATCATTAAACCTTTTTGCATGATGCCATTTTCATTTAATATAGGTTGTCCAACTTGTCGATACATTTCTTTAATTGCTTTTGTTGCAATTTCAAAATAATTATCTACTTTTGAATATTTTTTACTTAATGTATTATCCACATATTTTAGGTCAGGCAAATAAATATCTACAAATTCTTCTAATAGTTTTAATGTCTCTACATTCTCATATCCATTGGTATTATATACAATAGGAATTTTTAATCCTTTTTCTTTTGCTATTTTTATAGCTTCTATAATTTGTATTGCATAACTTGTTGGTGTTACTAAATTGATATTTTCTACACCTTTCTCTTGTTGTTTTATCATGATATTAGCAAGTTCCTCTATGGATATTTCTCTACCTTTCCCTTGTTGGCTAATTTCATAATTCTGACAATAAATACAATTCATATTACAATTAGAAAAAAATATAGTACCTGAACCATTTTCTCCACTGATACATGGTTCTTCAAATTTATGTACAGAGTATAGTGCTATTTTTATTTTGTCAGTCGCTTTACATCTACCAGCAGTTTTTGTTCTATCTATTCCACATTTATGCGGGCATATTGTACATTTTTCTAGCATTTTCTGCTCCTTTCGTTATATAATCATATAACGTTTTTTTTGTTTCGTCAAGTTAGTTCTTATCTAATATTTCATACATTCTCCTGTTTGTTCTAAATTTTTTATTTTCTTGTACTGTAATCATCCATAAAAATATACAAATTAAAAATATAGCAATATTTTTAAAATAATATACAGCAATGCTGCTCATAATCGTTAAAATAATCATGGTTATATTAGAGACTTTATTTATGATATATTTTGCTTGTCTATTACCATATTGCATATGTAATATTCCTTTTAAGATTCTTCCTCCATCTAATGGATATAAAGGTATCAAATTAAATAATAATATTAATATGTTTGAATAAATTGCATCTTGTTTTGAAATATATATTGGTTCAAAATACAAATATACAATTGCCAAAGTTAGGCTTACCAAAGGTCCTGCTATGGCAACAAATATTTTCTTTAATTCTAGTAAATTCCCATTTTTTATTTTAACATTCAAATCATCTACATTAGCCTTAAATGAAATGGTTAATCCGCATGGAATAACGGTTAATCTTTCTAGCTTTAATCCTAAAATGAATCCCATTAACATATGTCCTAATTCATGAACTACACAAAATGCCATTATGATTAAATAAATTTCAATTTGGTCTGTCAAATAAAATAGTACAAAAAAAATAAGAATTTTTAAATCTATTCTAATTTTCATATAATTTCCTTCCTATAACTCTAATATCATTTGTGGATCTACATATCGATTTTGATATCTCACTTCAAAGTGCAGGTGTGGACCAGTTGTATTTCCTGTTGAACCTACTTCTGCAATTTCTTGTCCTTGTGTTATTGTATCCCCTTCTTTTACATATAATTTATTGCAATGTGCATAGACAATAATAACATCATTTATTTGGATTTTTAAATGATTTCCATAATCTCCTTCTGATGATGCTAGAATGACTGTTCCATCAGTTGCTGAAACAATTTTGGTACCGGTTACTGCCGCTATATCTGTTCCTTTATGATCTTTTGGTACTGTTGCAGTAGTAGGATTTCTCCACCCATATACTGAGCTAATGGTTCCACTTACAGGTTTTATAAAACTGATTGTACTTTTTATATAATTTGCGTCTTGTTCCATTTGTGATAGCTGTGGTTCTTCTGCCAAAGGTTCTGTAGTATCTGTATTTGTAGCACTATTTTCCACATTTTCTACCTGTTCTGTTAATACTTCTTCTGCTCCTCCAATATTTTCATCATTATTTTGTATGTTTTCCGTATCTATTTGATTTTGTTCTGTATTATTTTCTTGATTCGTTTCTTGAGTTTGTTCTTTATTTGTAAAACTATTCAGAGTTTCATTGATTTTAGTAGATAAAGTTGTATAAAGCTCTTTGAAATTTATATCTTGAGATAAAATCTCTTTTGCTTTATTGGTAAAATCTTCTGAAAATATATAATTACTATTGACTACTAAATAAAAAATACTATAGATTGTCAAACAAACGATTATCTGAATCATCATTTTCTTAAATAGTTTTACATCTTTTTTTTCATTTCTAGCAGGTATTCTTACATTTTCTTGTTTTGGATTTTCTTGTTCTTTTCTTCTATAATAAATTTCTTCTGCTCGTCTAATTTTATCTTCTACTGACATTACTCTTTCCATTTCTATTCCTCCTTACAGAACAAAGCGATTTATAAAAACACTTTATATAATGCATTTATTAATGTTTATGCATATATAAAGTGTTTTATGTTTATATTATATGAAATTTAACAGAAAACTGATAATGAAAAGTACTGTAGAAACGATACTATATTGTTTTAATTTTTTGTATTTCATTTTTATGTTTATTTCTCCTTTTGTTTCTTTTCCCTTGTTTTCAATCTTATTGATATAATCTGTTACAAGCATTTCCGCTTCTTTTAAAATATATTCTCTTGATTTTGGCTGTATCTCCTCAAAAGCAATTTTGTTACTTTTATCTATCACTTCTTTTTCTTTCACTCTTTGCGTTTCTTTAAAAATAATGATTGCTTCTTCTACCATATTAGATGGAAGATTTTTAAGTACCACCATATTTTTCATATCGCTTGATTCCATTATATCACTCCTTTGGAAAAATCTTATATTTTCATTTTTTCCATTCCTTGGGAATTTATACAAAAATTTAATCAAAATTATAGGTTCCTATATCTTCGTTCCATTCTCGTAATACAAATTCCAATTCAGAATTTGGAATCACAGCAACTCTCATCGCTTCTATAGGCTCAGTTTCACTTCTCATTGCCATTTCTCCATTTTTACATGTTTCAAGCCATCCAGTATCATCAAAAAATATTTGATAAATAATTGCATTTTCAGAATGTTCTTTTAAGTCTAATTTTATTCCAGATATTCCATATTTATATTGTCTAGCAATTTCTACAGGAATTGGATGATTCCCATTAATATCTGTATTTCCTTGATAATTAATTCCTTCTCCTCCTAAGTGAATATACTCTTTACCATTATAATTTACTAATTCCGTATTTTCCATAGTTTTATATCCTGAAATGGGATTATATCCATAATAATATGGTACTTTAAATTGACTAGCTATAGCAGTTGAGCCTTCTCCCCAATGTGAATGAACATATCCAGAGACTTGTAAATAGTCTTTTGCCACATTCTCTCCTGTTCTGAATAATAAACTTTCAAATTTATACTTATAATTTCCTTTTTCCATTCGTCCAATAATATTGCTTTCTGTTGTCTGCCATGCACTACTTGACATATGTGCCTTTATTTCTAACCCTAAATATGTGGCATCTTTTACATCAATATTAACATTGGATATATTACCTGCTAAATCTATAATATTTCTATGATAACTTACATCTGAAATAAATTCTTTAGAATGTATCTTTCTTGTATCATCTAATAGCCATCCATCTAAATTTCTCACTTCTTCATTGCTTATTAAATTGGCTACTACTTTTCCATTGGATTTTATTGTTTGACTATAGTTTACCACTGGTGCAGTATTGTCTATGAATATTCCTGTTTTTAACAAACATTCTTCCATTTTATTTTTTGAATTATCTTCAAAACTATTTTCTGGTATTTTTATAAACAATTCTCCCTCTTCTAATATATTTGTTAATTTTAATTGATAAATTATATAATTTTCTGTTTTTTCTAAAATCTTCGTTTCTTTTGTACAATCGCTCTCTTTTGTATTTACAAATATCTCAAAATCTTTCAAATTGTTTATTAATTGATGATTATCAAAAACTTTTATTGTTATAAGTATTTCATGTGATTTATTTGCATAATTTTCATAGCCAGCATTTGTGTTTGTGATTTGTATCACTTCTGCTTTTGGCAATGTTCTATCTATATCTAATTCAAATATAGTTTCTTCATA
Source organism: uncultured Clostridia bacterium (assembly GCA_944391755.1). Taxonomy (GTDB): domain Bacteria; phylum Bacillota; class Clostridia; order TANB77; family CAG-508; genus CAG-269. The sequence continues at coordinate 16,117 of CALXUT010000006.1, read as the reverse complement.
TTTAAATATATATTTAGCAAAACTTTTATAGTTCCAATTAAACATCACGAATACGATTGTTAATATAATACATATCTTAAATTTCATATTTTCCTTTCTATTCTTCTATTATTGCATTTATTTCAAATATATAGCTTTGAGCATTTTCTCCACTTTTTGTATCTTCTATATCACCTTCTTGACTAATTTCATATTGCCATTTCCAATTGATTGTAACTCTGTCTTCTGTTAAAAACTTTTCTTTTAATGCTTCTTGCATTTCTTCCATCGAATAAAATTCACGATTATCCAAAATAAACATTAAATTTTCTGGTTTATTTGTCATGTCTTTTATTTGTATATCTATTTTAGAATTTTCTGGTCTAATGAGTTTTATAATAAAACTACCATAACTTCCTGGAGCAATTTTTCCATGTACTTTATTTCCATTGCTTACTTTTTTAAATATATCTATTTGTATAGATTCATCTTTTTCGGGATTTATTACATATTCCTCCCACATATTAAAAATTGTGTGGTCATCAAATATGCTTTTTTTAGATTTATAAAAAATTAAGAATATCATAATAAGAATGAAAATTATGATTAAAAAATATATTAATTTTTTCATTTTATCAACTTCCTGTTTTTACTTGTTCTGAATGAACTTTTATTTGTACTTCTTGGAGTATATCTTTTCCTTTTTCTCCTAATGAACGATCATACGTTACTTTTAGTTTATATTTTTGTTCGATTCTTTCATTTGCTGCTATAGATAATGTTTCTGTTTTTAAATTCTTAAGTTCTACTTTTTGTTCTTCCTTATATAATTCAAATTTTATACTTTCATCTATATCTGCAACAATTTCGATCGTATACAAAAATCCTATTTCACTTACTCCTATTTCATTAAAGTTTTTTATTGTAAATTCATAATATCCAATATTGTTAATTGCATTTATTTTACTACTTTCTGTTCCATGTACCTCAAATATTGGTTTTGCTATTTCTGTCTTACTTTTTAATATTTCTAAGGTATTGTATTTAGCAAAAACGATTGGTGTCGTTAATATAAGTGTTATTAGCAAGATGGATAACATAACTACCCTTTTATTTTTATTGACTTTGTTCTTTATATCTTATATTCCTCCTTTCTCATTTTTTCTATTATTTTACTATCTACTTTGTGTTCCTATAACACTTACATCAAAACTATACTCTAAATCTGCAATTCCTTCTTGTGTATCTAAAATATCATTTTCATTAATTTCTTCTCCTGTTCCTGTTTCATATTCCCATGTCCATAAGATTTGGATTCTTCTTGTTTTGTTTTCTTCATCAACTCCTATCTTCCCTTTAATTGCAGTAATTTCACTTAAAGAATGATATTTTTGTCCTGAATAAGAAAATGTAATATTGCTTGGTTTATTTTTTTCATTCGTAAACTTTACTTCATAATCAACGCCTACTTCTGATCCTGTTGCATCTAAATTTATAAAAAATTCTCCTGAAGTTCCTGGTGCAATTTTTCCATTTGCTAATGTATCTTTATCTACTGTATTCACTAATTTTATGTTTTGTATCTGTTCTTCTTCTGTACCCACTTTGAATGACCATTTTGCAATATCTGCTTGTCCTCCTCCTTTTTCTGTTGTTCTATATTTTGCATAAGTATACCCTCCTGTTCCAACTCCTATTAATAGTAATAATGCACATAGTAATATGATTAATTTTTTTGTTTTTTCTTTCAATATATTTCCTCCTTACATCCCTGTCACTGGTAATTTAGGTTGTTCTATTTCTGGTGTTTCAGGTATTTCCGATACTTCTACAGTGACAATTTCTATCTTACTATTTTTTACAATTATATTTACTTTTTCATTCATCTTTATCTCTACTTTATACATATCTGTATTTGTATGATATCCTGTTGGTGCTTTTATTTCTCTTATATAATAAACTCCTGGTAATAGTTCTTTTATATGGATTTCTCCATCTTCGTCTGTTTCTGCAACTCTGATTACTTTTTTATTTTCATTTAAAATTTCAAATTTAGCACCAAATAATGCTTCTTTTGTTTCATCATCTTGTTTTTCAATGATAATTTCCGTGTCATTTTTTTCATATTCCTGAATCAATTCTGTTTTTATATCTTCACATTTATATGCTGTTAATGCATAATCTTGTAATTCACTACTTGGTGATTTTCCATAAAATACTGGTTTTGTTTCCATTTGGGTATAAATTTTGATTTTAAAATTTCCAGATTCTTTCAAACTCGTAATTGGTATGAGAATTTTAAATTTTTCACTTGAATAAAAATGATCTTTTTCTTGATTTTTTATATCTGTTATTTTACAACCATCTGGCTGATTTTCTAATGTTATTGTATAACTTGCTATATTGATATTACTTTTTAGTTCATATATTTTCGATATATATTGCATATCAATTTCATCTACCTCCCACTCTTTACTTTCATTGATTTCTATATTTGTATTTTCAAATGTTTCTGTTGAATTTCTAGCATTTTCTAAAATTAAATTCAATGCTCTTAATGTTCTTTCTCCAGCTTCGCCTATTCCTTCATAATTTTCAGTACCTCTATTTTCTAAATAGCAATATACTGCTTGTTTTGTTGCTATATATGCCTCTTCTTCATTTACTACGCCTAATTGTTCTAATGTTTTATATGGATAACCATTTATGATGACTCTCCATAAGCCTAAATCTGTGATTTTTCCAATCTGTTCTACAGGATATTGATTGTTTTCTTCAACTCCTGGCAAGTCTACATTTAAACAATATGCTGGGTATTGTTGACCACCATTATTGGAAACAACATGTGATGTCTTGATTGGAATCCCATTATATTTTAATATTCTATTGAATTGTCCTAAATATTGTAATGATATTTGTTGATTTTCTAACGCCTGTACTGTATTCCTTAATATTAAAAAATTTGAAATGAGTATAATGAAAATTGTTAATGCTATTTTTATTATTTTTCTCAATACATTCCCTCCTCTTTTTCTATAGCTTTCACACATCTTCTAAATTCTGGTGCATTTTCTACACATGTTATTAGTGTTAGTTGATTTTCATCTGTAACTTCTAAATGCTCCCAATCAGTATCTTTTATAATAAAATTATCTGTTACTATATATGTATTTTCATATTCATTATATCGATATATGATTTCATCTCCTTCCTTTAAGAATTTTAATTTTTCAAAATAATTTACTTCATAACCTCTATTATGCGCAGCTAATCCAATATTACCTGCAATTTTAGATGTTTGCGTAAAATGTCCTACATTTTTCTTTAATATATCTTGTGTAGTTCCTTCTGATATTTCTGCTATAAGTCCTATTGTAGGAATTTCTATTTGCCAAATATCTGCTTTTTCTTTCTCTTCTACTGGTATATTGTTTATTACTGTATTCATAATGTTTTGATTAAATTCATTTTCTATATGAATATTTTCTGAATATAGATATAAAATAATCTGAATTAAACAAAATATCGTTATGAATAGTAGGAATTTAAAAACAACTATACGCCTATGTGTAAATTGAAACATGCATTTACATCACCCCACTTATTCAATTGTAATTTTTTGGATTTTTTTCGAAAAAAATTTTGAATTAATCTTTTTTGATTTAAATTCTATAATTATGTTACCACTCCTTGGTATATTTTGTCAAGAACTTTTCATCGACATTCTTCGACAATTGCCTTAAATATGGCCATTTTACTAGACTTAAACATCTAAAAAATATAAAATTATTTTACTATTGCACTTTATATTTTTTAATGATATTATAAAATAAATTATTTTTGAGGAGACGAATTATGGAAATTAAACAAACCTTTAACTTTTATGATCAAACTTATCTTAAATCTTATAATTTAGACAAAGCAATTCAATATCAATTAAATTTATTAGATTCTTTAGATGTGTATACAAGAGAACATTGCGAAAATGTTGCAACCATTACATGTAACTTATGTAAAAAATTGCATTGTTCAAAAGGTTTTACGGAATATTGTGTTACTTGTGCTTATTTACATGATATTGGAAAAATGTTTATCCCTGCAAGTATACTTCAAAAGCCTTCTTCTTTAACTGATGAAGAATATGAGATTATGAAAACGCATACAACATTAGGGTATAAATTATGCATAAAAGATGCAAAACTTAGACCTTATTATGCAGGACCATATTATCACCATGAAGCTCTTGATGGTACAGGATATCCACAAGGATTAGTCAAAAAAGATATCCCTTATGAAGCGCAAATTATAAGAGTTGCAGATGAATATGATGCTTTAGTTCATAAAAGACAATATAAAACCCATATTGGAATATCTGATGCTTTAAATATTATTATAGAAAATACGAAACCTTCTCCTAATGCTCCTTCTGGTACAGGTTTTACAAAGTCAGGAAAAAATAATAAACTCATAGTAAATAAATTAATTAAAGTTGTCATTGATGATATTGAATATGAAATTGCTTGTACAATGGATTATGTTGCTTATTTAGATAAAGAATTAGATAGATATAAAAAAATAGAAAAATACATTCAAAAGAAAAATGAAGCCAAAAAACAAAATGATATACTTTATTATGAACAATATATTGATATGTTATTAAGATCTGATGAATCTGTTGACAATTTTGATAATTTATACAAAGAATTTAAAGATGCATATGATTTAAGAAAAGAAATATTAGAAAATTTACACAAAGAAATTAAAATCGTAAAAAAGCTTAAGGTATAATAGTTACCTTAAGCTTTTATCTATTTATAAAAAAACTTACTATTTTTTCTAGCCAACTTGTTTCTTCTTCTTGTATAAATTGCGTATCTGTTTCTACATTATCTGTTTTTTCTAAGTCTAATGGTATCGCTTGTTTACTTTCCATTCCCAATTCATCTGTTGCTTTTTGTTTTATTTTATTCCAATCTAACGTACTTTCTACTTCTTTTATACTTTTTTCTACTTGCCCATTTTCTTTTTCTATAACAGCTAATTGATTTTCCAAGTCTTTCTTTTGGTTAAACATTTCCATTACAGAAATTTCTCTATAACTTACTGAGAGTAACATACCAAATATGGCAATAACTAAAATAACTTGTTTTGTTTTCTTTTTCTTTTCTTCCAATTTTTTTGCTCTTTCTTGCTCAAGTCTTTTCTTTATATTTTCTTTTTTTGCAACCTTTTTGTTTTCTGAAACTTTTTGAGATGATTTCTTATTTTGAACATTTTTTGTTGTTCTTTTTTTGGTTGTATATTCAGGTTCATATTTTCTTGGACTTGTTTCATATTGATAAGACATTCTTGCCATTGTTACTCACCTCCATTGGTATCTTAATTTTTTTCAAAAATTCTAAGTTTTGCACTTTTTGATCTAGAATTTTCTTTTTGCTCTTCTTCAGTAGCGATGATTGGTTTTTTATTAATTATCTTTCCTTCTGATTTTGCACCACATACACAATATGGTAAATCCTTAGGACAAGTACATTTTCCTTCTGCTTCTATATAGGCGTTCTTTACTGCTCTATCTTCTAATGAATGGAATGTTATCACACATAACCTTCCTCCATTTTTTAAGTGCTTTATACATGTCCTTATCGTATTTTCTATTGGCTTTATTTCATTATTTACTTCTATTCTAATTGCTTGAAATGTTCTTTTTGCTGGATGACCATCTTTTTTAGCAAATGATGGTATAGATTTTTCAATGATATTTACTAACTCTTCTGTTGTTTCTATTTGTTTATTTTTTCTTAAGTTACATATATTTTTAGCAATTTGTCTTGAAAATCTTTCTTCACCATATTCATAGATGATTTGCGCTAGTTTTTCTTCACTATATGTATTAATGACTTCTTTTGCTGTTAGTTTTTGAGTTTTATCCATTCTCATATCCAGTTCATTATTTCCTAAGTAACTAAATCCTCTAGCCTTTTCATCTAATTGATAAGAAGATACCCCTAAATCTAGCAATATTCCATCTACTTTTTCTATTCCTATTGTTTGTAGTATATCTTCTAATTCATCATGGTTTCCATGTATATATTTTACATTTGAAAATTCTTTTAAATTTTCTCTTGCTGCTTTTAATGCATCTTCATCTCTGTCAATTCCAATGAGTAAACCTTTAGGCGATAATTGTTTTAAAATTTGTTTACTATGTCCTGCTCCACCTAAAGTTCCATCTATATATATTCCATTTTCTTTTATATGTAATCCTTTTATTGTTTCTTCTAGCAATACTGGCTTATGACTAAATTCCAATTTTCCACCTCATTTTACAATACAGCAGCTGGTTTGAATGTTTATTTTTCCCCAGCTGCTAACCTTATGTTTATTATCTCGTGTTTATTGCAATTTTCTTTTGTTCATAAAATTCTTGGAATTTATCTTTTGCAATTTTTTCTTTTGTATTTTTTGGTTTTATCTTTTGAGTTTTGTCTTTTGTTTTCTTATTTTTTTCTTTCGTATGATGTCTTTTGTAAATTTTTCTTTTGTATTTTTATATAAACTTTTGCAAGTTATATACCTAACATTGTCATATTTTCTGCAATTTCATCAGCAGAAATAGTTTCATCACATTTTTGCCAAGTTTCTTTGTCCCAAATTTCTAATCTAGTTCCTACTCCCACAATTACAGCATCTTTACTTAATTTTGCTGCTTCTCTTAGATTACTTGGTATTAAAAATCTACCTTGCTTATCTATTTCACACTCCGTTGCTCCTGATAAGAAAAATCTAACAAAGTTTCTAGCATTTTTATCTGATAGTGGAAGCGCTTTCAATTTTGTTTCAAAATTCAACCATTCATTTTGTGAAAATACAAATAAACATCCATCTAGCCCTTTTGTTATGATAAATTTTTCTCCTATATCTTGTCTTAATTTCGCTGGCATGATTAATCTGCCTTTAACATCTAGAGAATGCTCGTATTCACCAATTAACAATTGAATTTCACCTCTTTTCTTCATTCACCACTTTATGCCACTTTGCTCCACTTTGATTCAATAATAATACATTTTTTATTATTTTGCAAGTACTTTTTATAATTTTCTTGAATTTTTTTTATCATATGATACTATATCTATGAAATTTATATACGAAAGGAAAAAAGTTATGAAAGTTGAAAAAAAATCTAGTAAAAATTTAAATTCTCAAAAAGTAGTTATAGCAATAATAGCAATTATCGTAATTGTTGCTGTTATATTTGCAATCATTAACATCTTTTCAAAAGATAAAGCTTTAGAGTTTAATGATTTTGAAAAAGCTGCTATCTATGGATATTTAGAAGATACTGTTTTAGACATTCAAAAGGTTTATCAACTATCAGGAGCTAGCCAATATAATGAACTACAAATATTTCAAGCAAACTTAAAACAAGCATTAGATTCTTATTTTGCTACAGGTTCTGATACTTCGGTTCCTACTTCTACAATTTTGGGAATGGTTAACTCAAATAGTATTCCTGCATCTGTAGATTTTCATGGAATTGTTGTTTCAGACTATGAGTATAATCCAGAAACAGATTCTTTTGAAAAAGCTCCTGGAGCAAATGCTAATCTTGCTGGAATTGAAGCCGATGCTAGCAGTATAACTTATTCTGATAAAAAAGCTTCTGTTCAAAAAATTGAAGAAACTGAAGATCATAAATATAAAGTTTCTTTCAATGTTGTAAATAGTATGATTGACGATGGAACTCCTGAGGCTACTGGTGAAGCAATTATCTTGCTTCAAGATGGTGAACTTATTTTAGAATCTTGCACCATAAATGACTAAATATATAATTATTAAAATAAAAAAAGTAATATATAACTATTGAATAGCCAAAGACCCATAGGAAGACCCCAGCTATGTTTTTGGCATGAAATAGTTATATATTACTTTTTTATTATTATTTGTAAAAACTTTTTAATACCTTAATGAAATAATCAATTTCTTCAAAAGTATTAGTATCTCCAAATGTTGTTCTTATTGCACAATTTAAATATTTGTCTGGCAAATTAATAGCTGTTAAAACATGTGATGGTTCCCTACTACCTGATGAGCATGCAGAACCACTTGATACGCATATTCCTTTTTCATCTAGTCTAAATATTAATTCAGAAGAATCTAATCCCTCAAAAGAAACATTGGCATTCCCTGGTAATCTTTTTTCCATTGTACCATTAATATGAATTTTATCAGACATTTCCTTTTGTAATCTAGAAATATAATAATCTCTCAATCTCTTTAAATTTCTTATATGCGTGTTAAGATTTTTATTGGCTATCTCACAGGCTTTACCAATCCCAACAATTCCCGCTATATTTTCTGTACCAGCTCTTTTGTCTTTTTCTTGATGCCCTCCACTTATTATTTTTTCAATTTGTATGTCTTTTTTTACATATAATATGCCTATTCCTTTTGGAGCATTTATTTTATGGCCTGACATGGATAGCATGTCTATTTGCATTTTTCTTACATCTATAGGTGTATTTCCTGCTGCTTGAACTGCATCAGAATGAAATATAATATTATTTCTTTTAGCAATTTTACCAATTTCTTCAATCGGTTGAATTGTTCCAATTTCATTATTTGCAAACATAATACTTATTAATATAGTCGTTGGTTTTATTGTTCGTTCTAGTTCTTCTAAATCAACAATTCCATCTTTATTTACATTTATATAAGAAACTTCAAATCCACGTTTTTCTAAAAATCTACAACTTTCTAATACTGCCGGATGTTCTATTTTAGAGGTTATGATATGATTTCCTTTTTGTCTATTTGCATATGAAAATCCTTTTAACGCTATATTATCACTTTCTGAACCACCACCTGTAAAATAAATTTCATTTGAATTACAGTTTATGAGTTCTGCAGATTGCTTTCTTGCATTTTCAATTGCTCTTTTAGATTGTCTACCGATTGTATATAAAGAAGATGCATTTCCATAATTCGTTGTTAGATATGGCATCATTTCATTTAAGACTTCTGATTTTATTCTTGTTGTTGCTGCATTATCAAAATATATATTGTTCATAAATTTCACCTATCTTTCCCCTATATTATATTCATTTATTTTAATATATTTCTTATATTTTCTAAATTTTCTATTGTTTTATCATATCCATATTGATAACATTTATCTAATTTTTCTATATCTAACAATCCTGCTCTATCTGTTGGAATCGTTAAAATAAAATCACTTTCTTCTAATCCTTTTTCCGCTATTTTATTTCCCATAATATCTAATGTTTTCATTACAATATCCATTAAATCACTATTTTCTTCAACAGGATCTGCTTGAAAATTAACTGCCATAATTTTATGATTATAGATTTCTTTTAATGGCATTATTGGGATATTATCTAATGTTCCTCCATCTAAAAACATATGATTTTTAAATTCACAAGGACAAAATATTGCCGGAAAACTGCTACTAGCTCTTACTGCTTTTCCTATTGGTATTTCTGTTATATATTTGTCATTTAAGTTATCTCTTGGAGCACAATTTGTAAATATATATTCTTTGGCTTCTGCAATATCTACTGCCGGAATTACTAATGGCATTTTGATATCTCCAATTACTTTGATTCCTTTTCTTAATGCTAATTCATTATACATTTTTTCTAATAGAGTTCCATCATTGAGTCCTAATAATCCTATTTTTTTATTTTTTATAAAATTCCCAATACCATTTATGATAGGTGCATTTCCTATATTTATAATCTCTTGTGCATATTTTTTGAATAATATATATATATAATACGGTTTATATCCCATTGCATATAGTGCTGCAACAATACTCCCTGCACTTGTTCCCCCTATAGCATCTATTTCTATTTTATTATCTTCTAAAGCTTTTAAAACTCCTGCATGAGCTATTCCTCTAATTCCACCTCCTGCTAGTGCAATTCCAATTCCCATTATCATCTCATCCTTTCAAAAATAAAGAGTAAATAATTATAATTTAATTATTTACTCTTTTCTGTATTTTTAAACTATGTTTCATTGTTATTTTCTTCAATATAATAATATTGTCCTACTTCATCAACCATTCGTTTGAAATTTTTTATTCTTAAACTTGCATTTTCTTGTTCAATTTCTTTTATTTTTTCTTCATCTTCTATTATATTTCCATTATTGTCTAAATAATATTCTTCATTATCATTATAAATTTTCACATAATCATTTTCTTCTTGAATAATTATATTTTGAATTTCTAATGTTTTTATTAATTCACTATTATAAATATCATTAACATTTGTTTCAAAATTAATAGCTTGTATCATATTCTTGCCATTAATTGTTTGAATGACATCATAATTAAAATCTAATATCATCTCTCCCTTAGAATTAATAATTCCATTTTTTCCATCTGTATTTGTTGCAATAAAATATTCTCCAAAAATATATTCCAAATATGGATATTTTTGCTCTATCATTTCCTCTAAATTTGAGTTTACTAGTGTATAACTTTGCGTTTCATCTTGTGTTATTTTGATATAATATTCTGAGTTTGAAGTTTGTTGTATAATTGTGTTAAACGGAATGTTTATTTCTTCTGCATTTTTATTAAATACTTTTTGTTCTTCATTCCTTTCTGCATATATATACATTCCTTGTATTTCTAAACTAGAATATTCGATTTTTAATATTTCATTTCCTTTTTCATCTATTGCTCCATATTGTCCTGTTATTTCTACAATAAACATCTGCATATTTTGGTTATAGGATATGGATTGGTATCGTGTATTTATTATTTTATTATTATTTATAAATACTCCATATTGTCCATTCTTTGCTACTATTAGATAAATATATTCTTGATTTGATCCTTCTATAAGTCTTGTTATTTCATTATATTCAACATCTAGCATTTGGCTTCCTTCATAATCATAATATCCATATCTATAACCTTCATCTGTGATATTACAAACAATATATCCTGTTTTTTTGTATTCATCTACTGCAGAATAGTACTGATCTGAAACTATAGAATCATAATTACATTTTATTATTTGATTTCCCTTATCATTTATCACTCCATATTTATTATTTTCTTTTACTAATAAATTCCCTTCTTTATGTTCAAAACTTGATATTTCCTCATATTTGGCATCTGTTATTTTTTCTCCATCGATACTTACTAATCCATATTTTCCATCAACTTCATATTTTAGGACTTGCTTTTCGTATGGTGTTTCTGAAATTAAATTTGTGAGTTCTATTGGCGTTACATTCGAGAATTTATCAAATATTACCTGATTTTTTTCATTTACAACTTTACTTTCCTCTTCATTTTTATATATAAAAACTGCTTTATGCTGATTTGGTATAATGATTTCCTCATATTGTGGTTCTATTACAATATCTCCATTTCCATTTATTACTCCATATTCTTCATTTCTCTTTAGTACATAATAAGAAATTGAGTTGTCTGTTATTTTTTCCTTTATTCTTCTCTTATTTGGTATATATATGGATATGGCTAAACTTATTACTATTATTATAATAATTATTATGATTGCACTCTTCTTTTTAGTCATTTTCATTCTCCTTTTCTTTTTATTTCATTTTACTATTTAAAGTTTAATATTTCAATATTTTTTAGTATTTTCCTTGTTTTTTTTAGTATAATATTGTATAATCTTTACATAATATTAATGGAGGTAAATTATGACAGATTTAAAAGATTTATTTAGAAACACATCAAATTATAAAGATAAAGAAATTACAATTGAAGGATGGGTAAAAACAGTTAGAGATTCCAAAACTTTTGGATTTATAGAACTAAATGATGGTTCTTTTTTTAAGAATGTTCAAATTGTTTTTACTGACAAATTAGATAATTTCAATGAAGTTTCAAAACTTACAATTAGTTCTTCTATAAAAGTTACAGGTACTTTTGTTATCACAGAAAATGCTAAACAACCTTTTGAAATTCAAGCAAGTAAAATTGAAATAGAAAATTTGTGTCCAACAGATTATCCTCTTCAAAAGAAAAGACATTCTTTTGAATATTTGCGTACAATTGCTCATCTTCGACCTAGGACAAATACTTTTAATGCCGTTTTTAGAGTTAGAAGCGTATTGAGTTATGCTATACATAAATTTTTCCAAGAACGTGGTTTTGTTTATGTGCATACTCCAATCATCACTTCTAGTGATGCAGAAGGTGCAGGGGAAATGTTTAATGTTAACTCTTTTGATTTAGCAAATGTTCCTTTAACAGATGATGGAAAAGTAGATTATTCAAAAGATTTCTTTGGAAAACCTGCTCATCTTACAGTTAGTGGTCAATTAAATGTAGAAACTTTTGCTTCTGCTTTTAAAAATGTTTATACTTTTGGACCTACTTTCAGAGCTGAAAATTCTAATACTGTAAAGCATGCTGCTGAATTTTGGATGATTGAACCTGAGATTTCTTTTGCAGATTTGAATGATGATATGGATTTAGCAGAAGATATGTTAAAATATGTTTTTTCATATGTATTAGAACAGTGTCCAGAAGAAATGGCATTTTTTAATAATTTTGTTGATAAAACTTTATTAGATAGATTACACAATGTTATCCGTTCTAATTTTGGCAGAATTACTTATACAGATGCTGTTAAAGAATTAGAAAAAGCAAATGACCAATTTGAATTTAAAGTTTCTTGGGGTATTGATTTACAAACGGAACATGAGAGATATTTATGTGAAAAAGTTTTTGGTAAACCTGTTTTTGTAACAGATTACCCTATGGATATTAAAGCATTTTATATGAAATAAAATCCAGATGGAAAAACCGTTGCAGCAGCTGACCTATTGACTCCTGGTATTGGAGAAATTATTGGTGGTAGTCAAAGAGAAGAAGATTATGAAAAATTGCTTTCTAGAATGAAAGAACTAAATATGGATCTTTCTTGTTATGATTGGTATCTTGATCTTAGAAAATATGGTAGTGTGAAACATGCTGGATTTGGTCTTGGATTTGAAAGAGCCCTTATGTATCTTACAGGTATGCAAAATATTCGTGATGTTCTTCCTTTCCCAAGAACACCAAAAAATTGTGATTTTTAGTTAAATTTGATTTTTATATTAATGTTTAGAAAAAATAAGACTACTGAATATTTATCAGTAGCCTTATTTTTAATTATTCTTTTACTAATATGATTCCTTCTTCTGTCTTTTGCGCTTTATAACCTGGTCTTATATTATATGTACCTACATATCCATGGTCATTCCTCCCTAATAGAGCATCCTCAATGTCAATATCACAATTTTTTATAATACCATTATAAAAATTAATAATTGCTGTTATTCCTGCAAAATCATTACTTGTAATACTAATATCTCCTATTTGTGGATTATCATTATTTAATGTTTCATTCATATCACCTATTGTTAAATATATATCCTTATTATCACTTGATAATGTGATTTTTTCTATTTGACCACTATTAATTGTACAATTTCCTCCTGTCCTTAAACTTATTGAATTTATTATGCCATCATTAATAATAAATGTTCCTGCCATACTAATTCCGTGTTGATAAAGTATCATATTTTCCACCATTTATAACTATTTTTGAAACATCAGATGCAGATGAAATAGTTATATTACTTACATTACTATTATTAGAAATTACTGTAGCATTATCTAAATTATATATGGTTGAAGACACTGCTCCTGCAACTGGTGAATCTATAGTTGTACTATTTATTTCTAAATTACCATTATTAAGAATAAGTGATACTTTCGCTCCTCCTGAGATTACTCCATTTCCTTCAATTAGAACATTTTTTTCTGCATTTATTGTTATTTTATTTGCATCTGTATAATTTATTATTTTTCCATTCGTATCAAGTGTTATACTTTTATCTATTGTTACTGATTCTGTTTCTTCTGTATTTTTTACAACTTTAATTGTTGAACCATCTTTAGCTGCTGCCACTGCTTCTACCAATGTATTAAAATAAGTTGTTCCATCTAATAAATAATTTCCTGATGCTGGTACCACAATTGGATTATCTGCCATTTTTTCTACTCCTGCTACATCTATTATTTTAACATTATATTCTCCTGCTTCACTTAATGTAAAAGTATATTCTTCTTTCCTATAATCTGTTACTAATGTTCTCCATGTATCACTTCCTACTTTTTGATATAATATACTTCCTTTTCCTACATATTTTGAATATTTTATATCTGATACTGTTACTTCCAATCCTCCCTCTGATAATTTCGTTTTTAACGAAAATGCTACTTCTCCTCTTTCTATTCCTTCATTTATTGTATTTTTTTCGCTTATTTGTTCTAAAGTATAATAAGCCACTCCATCTTGTTCAAATGGTTCTAGACTGATTACTTTCCTTTTGGCTACATTTACTAGATATTCTCTTTCTATTCCATCTATTCCTAATTCTTCTATGGTTTCTGTCGTAAATATTTTATATCCTGTTTTGTCAGTTTCACCTGCTCCTGAAAATGCATTATTCTCTTGTTCTGAATTTGTAAGTCCTTGTCCTATATTTATTTCTTGTCCTTCTTCTATTTCTGTATGATATTTTTCGTACAACAAATTTACTTGAGATTGCATGATTTCAAGTTCTTGTTTGTATTTATTTAATTTACTTGATTTAATTGTACTTATTCCCGAATAGGTTGTTACACTTGCTAATATTAGTAATATGATTACGGTTATTGTTAGCGCTATTAATGTTATTCCATTTTTATTTTTCATTTGTTTTCACTCCTAATTCTCCTCTTTATATTTATCATTAATTTTTTAACTTATAGAAATTCTATAAGAATAATATAACATTAAACAATAGTAAAATCAATAGGGTTAAAAATAAAAAAATAAATAAGCTGTAGGTTTGTCAAACATATGTCACACTTTATTGATAAATATATAGTTTGAAATGCCTAATATGACTACTCTGTACTTTAACCTTTTATATATTCTAAATATTTTTCGTTTGGAATTAACCACTTTAGTGGTTTCATAGGAAAATTATTGTATTCTTTCTCCCAATATTTTAATCTGTTTTTAAAGTCTTCAAAACTACAAAATATCTTATTGTAATAGAATCTCTCTTGATCTTTTCTATGACTTCTTTCTACTTTTCCATTATGTCTTGGTGTCTTTGGTTTTATTAGCTTATGTCTTATTCCTAACTCTTCCAATTTATTCTCGAACATTGTCTTTTTCTTTGTTCCTTGCCAATTTAGTCTATTCGTAAATTCAAATCCATTATCTGTCTGTATACATTCTATTTTAAATGGGAATTTCCTCATTATCACTTTTATGAATTCCGTTGATGCACTCGTGCTCTGTTCTTTACTCGCCCACAACACTCTTTTTCTTGTATATTCATCTATTGCTGTATATTGATAATACCTTCCATCTTGTTCTTTTACTTCTTTTGTTAAACTCTTTGCTGGTACATATTTTACATCTACTTGTACTCTTTCTCCTGGATATCTCATTTCTTCATATGGTTTTGGCTCATATTCTTTCTTTTTGCTTGGCGCTTTGTTATATATTCCTATCCTTTGCATTACTCTATATAAACTTGTTATTGTTCTTGTATATCCTGCTCGCCTCAATTTTATCCATAACACTACTAATCCTGTTTCTTTATTTTTATATTTATAATTTTTTATTAATTTTATTTCTGTTTCTGTATGTTGCTTTGGATGACTATGTGGTCTTCTTGTTTTATTTTTTAATGATTGTGCTGTTCCATCATATTTTTCACGCCATCTATATATTGTTTTTCTATGCATTTTGAATTTTATTGCCGCTTTTGTTACTCCATGTTTAAAAGAATATTTTATAACTGATTGCTTATACAGTATATCTTGTGTTATACTATTCATAGGAAATACCTTCTTTCGATAAAGATTTTGTGGTTAAAATCATTTTATCATATTTTCTGGTATTTCCTACTTTTATTTTTTATATTAGGTGTGACATATCTATTGTAAACCTATAATTCGAGCTAATTCTATTGTAAATAAACTCTTTTTAATATATAATAAAAAAAGATATATACTGAGAAAGAAGGAAATGTATTTTATGAAAAAAATAATAAGTAAACTTATAATTTTATTTTGTAT
>CALXUT010000005.1 GCA_944391755.1 uncultured Clostridia bacterium | reverse complement strand
TGGATACTAAATCTGGTAATTAAGGAAACTCTATTCCTCCAGTAGTCTCTGCACCTTTTGAAAGTGTACTTTCAACTTGGCTCAAAGTTAGCATGACATTTTAGATGTTTTAGCTTTCTTTGAATTCATCCACAGTTCATCTATTTATTTCTAAATAGAGCCACAATTTCTATGAGCCCGACGAGCTGCCAACTGCTCCACCCCGCGATGTGAATATTTATAATTATACAACTATAATAGACCAAAGTCAATACTTTTAGCCCAAATTATTAAAAAAATAAAGACAACACTCTTCTTTTTCTTTTTGTCTGAACAATAAAACTAATCACGAATTTACTTTTTTAATTTCAAAAAAAACAATCAAAATTAATCTTAAATTCCAAAACATCCAAAATAAAAAACGCATTAACCTTATCTAATATAGTATATGTTCAAAATTCAGAAATATTCACATAAAAATCTCAAAATAATCTTTCTCCAAAAAAGAACTCCATCCAACAATCCTCCCATGTCTCACACATTAGTCAATCCTTATAATCATCATACACTAGTCAATCCACATAACTCCCATTCATTAAGTAATACCAATAATACCAAAAACAAATAATCAAAAATAAACAATCAAATGCAACACATATACAATAATTTAAACAGTAATATAATCTTTAATATTATTAAATTTACTATCACCAATGCCACTAACATTTTTTATATCCTCAATGCTAGTAAATCTACCATTTTCTTCCCTATAATGAATAATCTTAAGAGACAAAGACGGACCAATACCAGGAAGAGTCTCCAATTCCGTTTGGGTAGCCGTATTAATATTAACCACTTGAATTTTGGTAGGATATGTATTCTTTGAATTAGAAGAACTTCCTGAACTCCCACCATTATTTGAACTCCCACTATCATTTGAACCCACTCCGCTACTTGCGCCATTGATTGAAGTATTAATATCTCCATCACCAGAGCCCATCGTGATATACTTAAAATCCGGATTATTTTTAAGATCATTATCATTGGGAATATTCACCTTCATTCCATCTTCTAACACAAAAACCAAATTAATTTTAGAAATATTAGCTGCACCAGTAATACCACCTGCAGCATCAATTGCATCAGAAATTCTACTTCCTTCCTTTAATACAACAACACCTTGATGATTAACCTCCCCTGTTACATAGATATAAATATCACTCGTTTCATTACTAGTTTCAAAATCTCCATTTTCATTTGCAGTATCTGTATTTAAACCATTTTCTGTTTCTGCATTTGTTCCATTTAAATTGCTTAAATCATCAGATTTACTTGAACCATCTTCTGTATTTTCATCACTATTTTGACTTGTTTGTGCATTATCAATATCTTCACCTTCGATGGGAATAGCATTCTCATTATCCTCTATTAAAATATTTTCATCCAAAAATTGATTTACTATAAAATCAACAAATATGCATCCAATGATTAGTATGATAATTCCTGTCAATCCCATAATTTTTTTATTCCTAAAAAATCTTTTAAAATAATTTTTTACAAAATTCATAGATAAACCTCCTATTCATCTTCCATAAATGAAAGCACATAAAAATTTTTAAATTAATAATAAAAAATCTGATAAATTCCTTGAAAATAAGTTCTAAATAATATATGATAGTATTACAACATAAAAAATAAGGAGCAAAAATAACAAATGAAAACGAAACATAAAATTATCTTAATGATGATAATTATATTTTATATATATACCTTTATATTCTGCAATTTTTCGCAAGCAGTACAAATACAAATATCTGATAATACATCCCCAACCAACACAGCAGTTGCGGATCCCCCTACAATACATTCAGAAGCAGCCATATTAATAGATTCTAAAACAGGAAAAGTTTTATATGGAAAAAATGAAGAAGAACAAAAATATCCGGCTAGTACAACAAAGATTTTAACAGCCATCATCGCTTTAGAAAAATTAAATTTAACTGACAAACTAACAGCAAGTTATGAAGCTGTTATGTCTATTCCAGCAGGTTATTCAAATGCAGCAATCCAACCAGGAGAAACACTAACATTCCAAGAGTTGTTAGATTTATTTCTAATTCATTCTGCAAATGAGGTTGGATATATTTTGGCGGAAAACATTTCGGGAAGTATTGAGGAATTTGCAAATTTAATGAATCAAAAGGCTGTAGAAATAGGTTGTACAAATACCCATTTTACGAATCCAAGTGGAATTCATGATGAGAATCATTATTCTACAGCACATGATATGGCACTTATTGCTAAATATTGTATGGAAAATGAAGAATTTAGAAAAGTTGTTTCAAAGCCTTCTTGTAAAATTGCTGCAACAGATAAATATGAAGAAAGATATTTTGTGAATTCTAATGATTTAATTAGAGAATCTAGCAAATATTATTATCCATATACTATTGGAATTAAAACGGGTTATACTAGCCAAGCGAAAAATTGCTTAGTTGCTGGAAGTTCAAAAGATGGTCTAGAATTAATTACAGTAGTATTAGGTGCGCAAACACTTGAAAACGGAGACAGCGCAAGGTATGTAGATACAATAAATCTATTTGAATATGGGTATTCTAATTATAAATATCAAACACTTGCCAATCAAAATAGTGTTGTTCAAGAAATAAATATTCCTAATGCAACGAGAGATACTGAGAATTTACAACTCCTTTTAAAAGATTCTATTAGTAGTATTATTCCTGCTAATTTCGATTTAAATCATTTAGATTATGAAGTTAAACTGAATGATACAATATCTGCACCAATTGCACAAGGTTCTGTTATTGGAACAATAACATATCATATTGATGGTCTTACTTATACAACAGATTTATTAGCTAGTCATGATGTTGAAAAATCAAATTTACCTATATTAATTGCACAAGTTGTTTTAGCAATTTTAGTATTGTTCATTTTGGCTAAGATGTTGTCACCTAAAAAGAATAAAAAACATCTAAAAAAGAAAAAATATAAAAATTCTAAACATGGTACTGATTCTATTTATAAATTTAACTAATAAATATACTAATTATTCACTTATAAAATATTTTAATCAATACAAACATTATGGGGGCATATTTCAATATGCCCCCACTTTTTTATTTACTTTTTATAGAGTACTTGTACTCACTCTATTTTATATCTAGTACACATCTTAATTTTCATTCTAGTTGATATTTTATTTATAATCTTTTCCTATAATGATAGTAATATCTACATTACTTGAACTTACTGAACTTGATGAAATATTCCCCACTCCTAATATTTCTTTTATATTATTTTCAATATTTGTTCCTACATCTGTTTTATTGATGATTGTAGTTTTTGATGTACTAGTTGTTGTATTTGTTCTTGTAACTTTATATCCTTTATCTGTTAAAGCTTTTTTTACTTCTGAAAGTTTCTTGCTAGAACCTGAACCATTTAATATCTCTATTCTAATTTTTGAAGCCTCATCTTTACTAACTGTTGAAGTTGTTTCATCTGGTGTATTTGTTGATGTATTTCCTGTTGATGTAGAATTTGATGTATTTGATGAGCCACTTGTGTTTGTGTTACTTGTATTGCTACTTGATGTATTTCCTGTGGTGTTACTTGTATTTCCACCTGTTGTTGTTCCATTTTCTGTATCTCCATCACCATATAGTTGTTCTATTAATGCTGCTGTTTCATCTTCATCAACTTGGAAGAACCATAATGGTACTTGTGGTGGTCCTACAGATACTCCTGGTAACACAGCACTTTGAATCGTACTTGTATCTAAATTTACTGCATATGGTATATAATCCTTAATTACAGAAATTGATAAATTTGTTTCAACATATTCGTAGACTAAATCAACTATTTCTCCAATTTTTAAAATGTTTTTAGCTTGTATTGTTTGTTTTGCTGTTTCAATAATGAAATTTCTTTGCGTATTCATTCTACCTAAATCATTACTTCCACCATCTTCTTCTGAATAGGTTTCTCCATTATTTCCATGTCTATATCTTAGTAATTGCTCTGCTTTTGCTCCATCAAGAACTTGTAATCCTTCTTTTAAATTTATATGTAAGTCTTGTGTAGGATCATCATATTTCATATCTCTTGGAACATAAAATTCTACTCCACCTATTACATCAACTAATTCTATTAATGCTTGATTGTCTATTACCATGTAGTATTGTATGTCTAATCCTGTTACCTTGTTTACTGCTTCAAGTGTTTTTTCTGGACTTTTTTGATATAATGCATTTATTTTTTCTGTACTGTTTCCCGTTTTTATGTTTTTTCCTACAAAGGTATCTCTAGGTATTGATAATAAAGATGCTGTTTGTTTCTGTGGATTATATGTTCCAACAATAATGGTATCTGTAAGTTTTAATCCATTGTCTGAGCTAACACCCATTAATAATACTTGTATAGGTTCTAGATTTTTCAAAGTTTCTTCTGTATGTCCAACTAATGTTGATAATAAGCCTTGTACTCCTCCTCCATTTTTTTGTGTTCTATATGCTATAAATCCTGCTAAAGCTATTAATAATATGATTAATATTAACAATATTTTCTTTAATATTCCTGACTTCTTTTTTACTTTTCTTCCACTATTTTCTTCTCTTTTGTTTTTATTTCTTCTTGACAATATTCTCACTCCTATTTCATTTTTACTATTTTACTATAACAAAATTTTTTTTAAATTTCAATATTTATTTGTTTTTTTTCTATTTTTTCACAAAATTTTCACAATTATGTGATTAAGATTATTATTTCTTTTCCTGTAACATCAAAAATACATAAACTATAAAAAATAACCTTACATGTACCTATATATTAGATGTTTTTTCTAATAAATTAGTTTCATATTAAGGTTATTTTTTCATGTTTTCATATAACAATCTAGTTAAAACAATATTGTTAATAGTAAATTATTGTTGTAAAAGAATTTTGTAATAAATGAATTTGAAATTGCATCTGCTATTGCCGTATTTCCTGTAACATATGTTATAAAGAATACGATTGCTAATAAAACATATATGATTAAAAGTGCTTTTATAATACCATAAAGTAATCCACCAATTTCATTACATTGTTTTAATAATGGTAATTGCGTTATCATATCAGTTAGGAATGTTAATAATATTAATACAAGTCTTGCTACAATAAAGATTCCTAATATTGCACATATATTTACTACTTTAACAGCTATTGTACCAGAAGCTTCTATTACAATTTCGTTCTTTGTTTTATTTACTGTATCATCAACATAACTTTCTATGTATTTCATGAATCCTGAATCTTCATTTTCTGCATTTGCATTTTCTTCAGAAGTAAAGTTTTCTATAATTGTATTTTTTATGTTGTCATCAAATTCTGTATGTTCAATAATTAAGTTTGATACTGGTTTATAGAAGATAACTGCTAAGATGATAGATGCAACTACTGCAATTAATCCTACTGCAAGTTTTACTAATCCTTTTGTGTAACAGATGTACACATTTAATAAAATGATAAGTACTAATATAATGTCTATAATAATTCCCATATTTTTTCCCCCTTATATATTTATAATTTGTATCTTATCCCTATATATAACCCCTACTAAATCTTTTGAAATAACAACATCATTTATTTCTGTTGTAGATATATATTTTTTTAATAAGATACCATTTGTATCAATAATATGAAGTTCTGCTCCAAAATTGATGGCAATTTTATTTTCATATGTATATATTGATTTTGCAACATCATTTCCGATATATTCTCTTTGTTTTAAAGTTACTGGATTGATTATTTTTACATCTGTATCTGAAGTATATTCTCCTGTGGATATTTCTTCTAATATGGCAATTCTATTTTTTAGATTTATTGTCATAAATGATGTTTTTTGTTCATTTAAATCTACTATTTTTGTACTCTGATTGTCTTTTAACATTTCTATTGCATCATTATATAAACATATTAAATTTCCTTTATCTTGATATTCTATATTGATGATTAGTTTGTCTGTTGGTGCTTCATATTTATATAATATTGCTTCTTTTGGATTTGTTTGTGCCAATTCCATGGATACGATTTGTATGCTTGATTTAATTAATATTCCAGATATATCTATTTCTGCTATTGCTAAGTATTTATTATCTTTTGAAATACTAACATCCGCTACTCTTGAAGTTACTAAATTTGTTTTAAATACTTCTTTTCCTGATTTATCATATATTTCTACTACGGATTTATAACTTGCATTAGATAATACAATAGAAATATATCCTCCTTCATTTACATTAATTTGATTGATGGTACCTTCTATCGAATTTTCATATAATTTTTCTCTTCCACATATTAAATAAAACTTCTGCCCTTGCTCTTCACTTATGGCAATATAGTCACCCGCTGATACAAACACAGGATTGTTTATATCTATCTCTAATGCATCTATCTTATTTCCTGATCTATTATAGAATTCTAAGGTCTTTTTTCTGAATATACATATATATTTATCATATGCATATACTTTTGCATTTTCATTACTGTCTAATTCAATTGTCTTAGCATCTTCTTCTAGCACTTCTTTTATTAGAATATTGTCATCACACCATCTTCTAAATTCCATATTCAACATATATACTGCTATTAGGACTAAAAATGCTATTACAATGATAATAAAAGTAATCAATATGGCTAATTTCTTCAGTTTACCTCTTCTTTGATTCTGCAGCTCTTCAGCCCAAAAATCTTTCATTATACTCTCCTTGTCTTTTGATATTTGCTATTATTATATCATAAGAGTTTATTTTTGCAATATTTTTTATTTAACTTTAATCTAAATATCGCTAATATTTGCACAATTCCTATATACCCAAAAATTGGATATGAGAAATTTACTAATTTTGAAAACCCAAAATTTGAAATTAACAGACTACTTATACACAAAAAAAGCAGAAACTGTGTATAACTTTTCTTATCTTTGCTAACATTTTGTAAAAATCCAATTCCTATTGATATTGCTGTTGTAAATATAGATGATAATATAACAAATGCATATATGGTTTTAAATTGTGCAAAAAATTTTCTGATAATATATACTGCCGGTAATTCTAATGTAGATATATCTACATCTGATTTCGTTAATAACATATATATAACTAATGATAATATCATTATGATTGCATTTGTTAAAATTGCTATATATTTTATATTTTTTTCTTTCGATATATGCTTTCTTAATGATATGATTACTGGTATTAATAAGATTAGGTTGTAACTACAATAGATAATGGCACTTAATATCCATCCTTTTTTTATTTTTGGTATATTTAGTAGATGTTCTATATTTGTTCCAGTTGAAATATTGATAATTCCAATTATGATTACACATATCATTAAAAACGGTACAATGTATTCACTTGCTTTTAATACACCTTTTACATTTGTTAAAAATACTAAAAAACATAATATTATTAGTGTTAAACTTCCTATTAGTTTATGTATTCCTATTTCTTGTTCAAAATAAGCACCAAATCCTGCTATCATTATGTAAAAACTTGCAACTAATAATATATTTAATATGAAATTGATTATTTTTATCATTTTTGAATTTTTTATAAATAGTCCTAAAAATTCTTCATAAGTGTCTATTTCATTTATAAAAACAATTTTGGAAACTTTATATATCAAAAAACTTATTAAAAAACAAGTTAATAGAATTCCAAAAAATCCATATATTCCATAACAATAAAAAAAAGAATAAATCTCTTGCCCTGAAGCAAATCCCGCTCCTATTAAAGCTCCTACTAATACTAATACAATTGAAAAGATTTCTTTCATAATTAACTTCATTCCTTCCTTAAGGCACAAGTCTGGTTTGAAAGTTATGATTATTTTTCAACCATTCTCCTTGTATCAGTATATTTGCCATGTAGTCGTTCTATAACTAAAAAAAATCCTGAAAACATTCAGCCACTTGAATATCTTCAGGATTACAAATATGATTATTTTCTTCTTCTAAGTTGCCATACGACAATTCCTACACCAATTACCAATACAGGTAAAAGGAATATAATTGTTTTTATGATGGTATCTTCTTGTTCTGTTACTGTATATTGTTCATATTCACCAGTTTTTCTAATCGTTATTGTATCATCTCTTTCTGTTAAATGGGAAATAGAATTTAGTATGACATCCCTATTATTATGCAAGTCTACTGCATACATGTAATATTGGCTACTAATTGGTACTTGAAGATTTGATGCACATATTTCATTTGAATATATGATTAATTCAGATTGAACATCATCTGATATTGTTTTCGTTACGAGTGCTCCAACGATACTTGCACCTTCTTCACTATCTTCATCTGTTCTTGTGTATGAACTTAAATCAAAATTTGTTCTTACAAATGAAGTATCTCCTGTTTGTGCTATTGTTTCATATTCTACACCTAATTCTGTTAATTTGTCCTCATCTGCAAATTCAATTTTTCCTGGATCTGTTAAGCACATTTTTAGTGTCATATCGATATCTTGTAAAAAGCTTGCATTAACTTCTGTAATAACAAATTCAGGTGCATTTTGTAACATTTTTGAAGAATCTTGTTCAAAAATTGCTCCATATCCAATAGAAATGCCATATTGTGCTAACACTTGATCAAAGTTTGGTGTCTCATCTTCTACTATGTTTTGAGATGTTAACATCATGATATTTCCACCGTTTTGAATATATTCAATAATTTTATCTCTTTCTAATTCTGTTATATCTTTTTCTAATGTTGTAATCATTAAACAATCACAATCTTCTGGAACAGATCCTGTTGTTAGCATATCTAAATATTCTACTTCATTTGATTCTTCTTCTAAGTTTGAAACGATTGATGCTAGTGCTTGTTCTGTATTATAATAAGTACTTCCTGTTAATATATATATTTTAGGTTTCTCATCTAAGGTAACTTCTACAATTGCATTTGTAAGTGCTTCTTCCGTTGTATCAATTTGTTCATATGTAGAATAGTCTATAGTATATAAATCACTTATACTTAAAGTTTTTTCTTTATCACCATTTTTTACTACAATTAAACTATCTGTACTATCTAAACTATATTTTGTCATTAAATCTACTCTTGATGATAAATCCCCAACTTCTTCGATTTGAATTTTATCTGATTGTTGTGTATATTTTTTTGCATAATCAGTAACATAACTATAATCTCCCATGTTTATTAATTGGATGGTTATATCGGTATCTAAATTTGCTATTTTGTCTTTTGTTTCATCTGATAAAGAATATAATTTTTTCTCTGTCAAATCTAAATCTTCTAAATTAATTTTCTCAACACCCCAGTTTAGCAATATATATAATGCAATGATAATCGCTACTAGTATAAGTGTTGTTGTGCCTTTTATTAGCCATTTATTTTTTATAATTCCTAAAAGCTTTTTCACTCTTTCTCTCTCCTATTCTATTTTACTAATTTTCTTCTTTGCATTACCATAATTGTGAATGCGATAAACATTCCTGTAAATGATAATAGACCTACTATTTCACTTAAAGAAATAACTCCTGTTGGGAATTTTTGATAAAAATTCATGATTACTAAACTTGAAAATATACTACTTAAGTTCTCTATAAATAATGACATAATCAAAAAGGCAATTGTTATAATTCCTGCAATTATCTGGTTTTCTGTTATACTTGATGCAAACATTCCAATTGCTAATGCTGCACTACTTACTAATATAAACCCTAGCATTTGTGCTAGTACAGATGTTATATTTGGCTTTCCAAAATAACATACAATAAAGAAATATATAAATGATACTAGTAATGTGATGATAATAACACTTAAGGCTGCTAAAAATTTGCCTAATACTACGCTTATCATACTTGTAGGTGATGTTAATAATAATTGTTCTGTTCCTGTTTTTCTTTCTTCTGCAAACATTCTCATTGTCAATATTGGTGCGATAATCATTAGCCCATATAATGCTGTATAATAGTATAAGCTTCCTAAATCTACTGAACCAGATTGAGGTACTAATATATAAAAGAACAAACTAAATACAAATAAAAATATTCCTATGACTACATATCCTATTGGAGATAAAAAATAGCTCTTAAATTCTTTTTTAAATACTGCCCACATTATGCTTTCCCTCCTTCTTCTTTTTTAGGCTGTTCTTCAGATGGATTAATTAATTCCATAAATGCATCTTCTAAGGTTGCATCTGCTTTCTTCATTTCAAAAATCGTTATTCCCTCTTTTGCAAAAACATCAAATATATTTTTTCTTAAATCAATATCTTGATCTGTAGAAATCACATATTTTTTCGTTTTATCTTCATTTTCAGCAACTAATTTTACTTCAGTTGCATTCTCTAATTTGTTTTTTATTGTTTCCATTTTATTTTCTGTATCTTCTACTGTTACATATACAGAATTGTCTTTTATAACTTTTTTCTCCAAGTTTTGTGGAGTATCGATTGCTACGATTTCTCCCTTATTAATGATAATAACTTTATTACATATTTGACTAACTTCTGACAATATATGTGAACTTAGTATAATTGTGTGATTCTTTCCTAAGTTTTTGATTAATGCTCTTATTTCTGTCACTTGTTTTGGATCAAGTCCAACTGTTGGCTCATCTAAAATGATAACTTTTGGATCTCCCACTAAAGCTCCTGCCATACTAACTCTTTGTTTATATCCTCTTGATAAGTTTTTGTTTAATTTATTTTGAACGTCTGTTAGTCCTGTTTCTTCTAATGCTTGTTTAACTTTTTCTTTTTTCTCTTTTTTATCTACACCTTTCAATTCTGCCATATAGGTAACAAATTCTTTTACTGTTAAATCACTATATAGTGGTACCCCTTCTGGCATATATCCTATTTGTTTTTTAGCCCTTAATGGTTTTTTGGATATATCATATCCATCTACAATGATTCTTCCTGATGTTGGTTCAATAAAACCTGTTATCATATTCATTGTTGTACTTTTACCAGCTCCATTTGGTCCTAAAAAACCTACAATTTCTCCCTCTTCTATTTCAAAATTGATGTTTTTTACAGCTATAAAATTTCCGTATTTTTTTGTAATATTTTCAACTTGAATCACGAACTTTTCCTCCTCGTTTTTTATTCTTCACACATATTACCATTTTATCCTTTTATTGTAAATATAATTCACATAACTTTCACATTCTTCTACGGATACTTGAAAAAGCGAATATTTTTTATATCGTTTCATATTTATTAAAAAAGGGAGGTTCTTATGCAATATTTATATCCTTTTATGATTTCTTTTATTTTTATATTTTTATCTGAACTTGGTGATAAAACACAAATATTAGTATTATCTTTTTCGGCAAAAAATAAAACTTCCCGCGTTCTCATAGGTGTAGCTTTAGGTACTCTATTTAGCCATGGAATTGCCATTATGTTCGGAAGTAGATTGGGCATTATCGGAAATGAAATTTTTCTTTCTTATCTAAAATTATTAACCTATTTTACTTTTATCATTTTTGGTGTTTTAGGATTTATAAAATTATTAAAAAAGGATTCTGTCCAAAATGCTAAATTAGAAAAATCAAATAAAGCTACTGTTTTAAAATTTATTAGTCATCTTTTTAAAAATTGTGTGTTTATTGTGGCTTGTTCTATTGCTATAGGCGAATTAGGTGATAAAACTTTTCTAGCTTCTATTGGTCTTGGTGTACAATATCCCATTTATAGAGTTTCTTTAATTGGTGGCTCTATTTGTGGAATGGTGGCTAGTAATTCTATTGCTATATTTTTTGGTAAAATATTATCCACGAAAGTTTCTTCTCGTATGATTGAAATTTTATCAAATATTATTTTTATCCTATTTGGTATCATTGGTTTGGTTTTAAGATAATGAGATAATTTTTAAATAGATAAAAGCCGGCTTTTTGATGCAACAATTGCATTTTTTAACCGGCTAATCTTTATTCTATTCCTAAATATTCATTATAAGTTACTTCTCTATCTATCACTTTATCTTGTTTAATATCTATAATTCTATTTGCTACTTTTTGTGTTAATTGATGGTCATGAGATGTGAATACTATATTTCCTTTAAATTTTGTCATTCCATCATTTACAGATGTGATACTTTCCATATCTAAATGGTTTGTTGGTTCATCAAATATTAAGAAATTGGCTCCTGATAACATCATTTTTGATAACACACATCTTACTTTTTCTCCTCCTGATAGAACTCTTACTTGTTTTAATGCTTCATCTCCAGAAAATAACATTCTACCAAGGAAGCCTCTTACATAAGTTTCATCTGGATCTTTTGAGTATTTTCTTAACCATTCTGTAAGATTTTCGTCTGTATCAAATAGATAATTATTATCTTTTGGAAAATATGATTTTGTGATGGTTGTTCCCCATATTAATTCACCCTCATCTGGTTCCATTTCTCCAGCAATGATTTGGAATAATACAGTTTTTGCATTTTCATTATCTGCCAAAAATGCAATTTTGTCTCCGTTTTTTACAGTGAAAGATATATTATTTAGTAATTTCTCTCCATTGATTGTTTTAGATATATTTTTTACTTCTAAAATTTCTTTTCCTGGTTCTCTATCTGGTTTAAAATCTACATATGGATACTTTCTATTTGATGGTTTTATCTCATCTAATTCAATTTTTTCTAATGATTTTTTTCTTGATGTGGCTTGTTTTGATTTAGAAGCATTAGCACTAAATCTTGCAATAAATTCTTGAAGCTCTTTTATTTTTTCTTCTTTCTTTTTGTTTGCTTCTTTCATTTGCTTTAATGCAAGTTGGCTTGATTCGTACCAGAAATCATAGTTTCCTGGATATACTTTAATCTTTCCAAAATCGACATCTGCAATATGTGTACATACTTTGTTTAAGAAATATCTATCATGTGATACTACAATGACTGTATTTTCAAAATTAATTAAAAATTCTTCTAACCAATTAATACTCTTTAAATCCAAATCGTTTGTAGGCTCATCCAAAAGTAGAATATCTGGATTTCCAAATAATGCTTGTGCTAAAAGTACTTTAACTTTTTCCTTAGGTTCAATTTCACTCATCATTTTATAGTGATTTTCTGGTTCTATCCCTAGATCATTTAAAAGTACTCCTGCATCAGCCTCTGCATTCCATCCATCAAGTTCAGCAAATCTTTCTTCTAATTTAGCTGCTTTCATACCATCTTCTTCTGAAAAATCTGGTTTTGCATATATAGCTTCTTTTTCTTTCATAATACTATATAGCTCATTAT
>CALXUT010000004.1 GCA_944391755.1 uncultured Clostridia bacterium | reverse complement strand
TGCTTAATTAACTTAAAACGTATTGGTAAATGCTTTGTCAAATGCATTTACTTCTTGCAAGTGACCACTTGACAAAGCATTTATCAATATCGTTAAAATTGTTTAGCCTGAAGTATTATTTCTGATGCTTTTTTTCGTATATTTTTTTTTTTTTTTTGTGCTTTTTTATATTTTTTGGATAATGTTTTCATATTCTATTTTTTCATAGACTACTTTACACTATCCTATTTTTTATTGGTTTTACTCTTGTTGCTTTAAAGATTTCTTCAAATTTATTTTCTCTTCCCATGATTTTGTCTGTCACAATATTGGCAGCAATATTAGATGAAGTCATTCCCCATTTATTAAACCCTGTTCCCACATACAAATTTGGCATCAAATTGGAAAACTCACCTATATATGGTATTTTATCTAAACTTATACAATCTCTTGTATTCCATCTAAATAAAATTTTACAATCTGGATAGTATTCCTTTGCCTTTTTCTCTAAGTCCTGATAATGGGAATCGTCTGTTATTGGTTCACCAGTTTTGTGTCCACTTCCCCCTATTAACAATATGTCTTTCCCATTATATTTTGCAGTTCTAAAAGAATAAATTGGTTCTTTTATATTAATATACATTCCTTTAGGTAGTTTCTTTTCTGTTTCAATCGCAATAATATAAGAAGTGGATTGATACATTTTTACAAAATAAAAACCAGGTGTATTAATTATTGGGAAATGCGTTGCTAATACGACAGATTTTGCTTTGATATCCCCTCTATCTGTATAAATAATATAGTTTTCTTCATCTTTTTTTACATCTAATGCGGTTGTATATTCAAATATTTTATTTTGTTTTGTTATTTCTTTACATAGGCCTAGCATATATTTTCTTGGATGGAATTGCGCTTGTTCACCAAATTTTATTGCTCCTGCTATCTTAAATGGAAGATCTGTTTTTGTAACCATTTCAACCTCTTTATCTAACTTTTTTACTGCTTGCACTTCTTTTTCAATTTCCATCACTTCGTCTTGTTTTGTTGTATATGTGTAAGCATCTTGTATTTCAAAATCACATTCTAATTTTTCATCTTCTATTATTTTTTTTATATTTTTTATTGCATTTTCATTTGCTTCTAAATATTTTTTTGCATAATCTTCTCCAAAATCACTAATTAAGTGATCATAAAATAATCCATGTAAACTTGTTATTTTTCCTGTTGTATTGCCACTTGCTTTTTCTCCTATTTCCCCTTTTTCTATAACAATCACTTTTTTCCCTTCTTTGCTTAAATAATAAGCTGTTGTTAACCCCAATAGCCCTGCTCCAATGATACAAACATCTGCCTCTTCATCATTTTCCATTGGTTTTAATGGTAACTTATCTTTTGTTGTCTCTATCCATAACGATTTCATCTAAATATCCTCCTATATTTTTTATATAGTATTTCCAATTTTTGAATATTTTTTCATTTTTTATGGAAAAATATATTATAAAGTGATATACTACAAGAAAACAGTTAGGAGGAATGAAAATGGAAGAAAACTTGAATGATAAACTTTTTAATAAAAAAGAGGTTGGCTGGAAGAACATTGATGATAGAGAAAAAGAGGCTATCTTTTCTTTCAGTAACGAATATATGAACTTTTTAAACACATCAAAAACAGAACGAGAAGCTGTTCAAACAGCCAAACAAATAGCAGAGTCAAATGGTTTTAGAGATTTAATGACTTTTGATTCTTTAAACCCAGGCGATAAAGTTTATTTCATTAATAGAGAGAAAAGCATGTATTTAACAATTATTGGTACAGAAAAATTGGAAAATGGTATTCAAATTGTTGGCGCACATATTGACTCTCCAAGATTAGATTTAAAGCCAAATCCTTTATATGAAGATAGTGGATTTGCTTATTTTAAAACACATTATTATGGAGGAATTAAAAAATATCAATGGACAACAATTCCTTTAAGTATCCATGGTGTCATTGTAAAGGCTAATGGAGAAAAAATAACCATCAACATTGGTGAAGATGATAATGACCCAATTTTCACAATCTCAGATTTATTACCACATTTAGCTCAGGATCAGATGGAAAAGAAATTAAAAAATGGTATTGATGGAGAAGATTTAAATGTGTTATTAGGAAGTATTCCTTATGACGACGAAAAAGCTTCTGAAAAAGTAAAATTAAATATTTTAAATATTCTTAATCAAAAATATAATATCACAGAAGCAGATTTCTTAAGTTCAGAACTTGAAATTGTTCCTGCTTTTAAAGCTCGTTCTTTAGGATTTGATGCAAGCATGGTTGCTGCATATGGTCAAGATGATAAAGTATGTGCTTATACATCTTTAGCAGCAATGATGTCTTTGTCAAATGTAAAAACAACAGCAGTTTGTATTCTTTCTGATAAAGAAGAAATTGGTAGTATGGGTAATACAGGTATGGAATCTCATATGTTTGATTATTTTATATCTGAATTATTAAACAAAACTGGTGAAAACAGACTTAATTTATTAGATAAAGTATTTTGTTTTTCAAGAATTCTTTCAGCAGATGTTGATGCAGGATATGATCCAATTTATGCTTCTGTTTCTGATAAAACAAATGCAGCATTCTTAGGTCGTGGTGTAGGATTAAATAAATATACAGGTGCTCGTGGTAAATCTGGAGCTTCTGATGCAAATGCAGAATTTGTTGCCTGGATTAGAAATGTATTAGAAAAAAATAATATTCAATATCAAATTTCAGAACTTGGAAAAGTTGATGTTGGTGGAGGAGGCACTATTGCTTATATATTAGCAAATAAAGGTGTTGATGTTATCGATTGTGGTGTTCCTGTACTTTCAATGCATGCTCCTTATGAAGTTACAAGTAAATATGATATTTATTCAGCTTACAAAACTTATAAAGCATTTTGGGAAGAATAATGATAAAGGAGGATTTTTTATAAATCCTCCTCTACTTATATAATATTTCACTTACTTCATTAATAATCTGTCCTGATGAACCGGTTGAACCTATTACAAAATCTCCTTTTCCATCTAATGAATAATATTTTAAGACGGTATATTTCGGATATTGATATTCTATACTTCCTCCATCTTTATAAAAAGCTTCTTCACAAATACCATATTTTGTATCTAATTTTCCTTGCTGTAATATCTCATCTATTGTAATGATTTTATCTTCTAATGCTTGTTTAAAATCATATTCTTTTCCCTCTCTTATAATGGTTACATCTCCTGCATATGTGTATATATTAAAATCATAATTTTCTAAATTATTTTTAGAAAATATTTCTTTTACTTCTTTATCTTGTTTTTGTTCAAATTTTAATTCAAATTCTTGATGATACTCTGCACTACTTAATTGATAAGATACGATTACAGGAATTTCTGTAACCTGAATAAGATCATGATTTATGAATATGACATCCACTTTTCCCTCTTTTGTGTTTCTTTTTATTTTCCAATGGAAATTATCAAAAATTTCCGTACTTGCTTTATCATTTCCGATTTGATAAATGTAATATCCATAAACTTGTTTGTAACTTTCTATTGTAGGTTCTCCTGCATAAACATTTGTCGTTTCTCCTTCTTCTTTTGCCTGATTATAAGTACCTGGTACATACGTTATTTGTTTTTCCTTAAATTCTGTTTCTGTTGAATATTCGTGAATTTTTAATACAATTTCTTCTGTGGTCGTTGACACTTTTTCAATGAATTCATCTATTAATTTTTCATTTTCAATGTTTCCATTTTTTATGATGACTATATCAGTTTGTGTTTCTTCATTCATGTTTTTTATATTTTCATTACTAGGAATGGAAACCTCTTCTTTATGCTCCGTTAATACGATTCCTATTGTTATTGAGATGATTAAAACACATATAACTGAAATTATTAAGATTATTTGCATTGTATTTTTTTTCATTATTATCACCTTTACCTTTCAGTACTTATACAATTTTGAAAGTAAAAAAGTTTCATCATTATTATAAAACCAAAGTTTTGCAAATTATTTTAACTTTAACTTATAAGTAGAAGATGAGCAAAACAGAGTGTTGAGTGTCGCTTCCTTACGAAAGGAAGTTGTTGCAAATTTATGTAATATATAGTAAAATTCAATTACTTACTGAGAAGTACTCGTTGAAAAAATAATTGTGAGGTAATTTTACAATTACACATCCAAAACTTAGAAAGGAATGATTTGATGAACAGTAGAATGAAAGGATTTGTAGAAGAAACAACTAGAAAACCTGCTACTAATAGAAAATCAGAACCTGATAGAATTCGGGAAACTACAAAAATAAGGACATATACTAGAGGTGGTTTTTTATATTCAAAAGAAAGTAGTCTTGACAAATTATTAGAAAGAGCTAAATTATGTCAGGATGCCTCAGAGAAAAAATAAAAACCAATATACTAAAATTAATTGAAGGTTAAGATTACATAGGTTTGGATGTAAAAATGGAAGAATTCAAATATAGAATTCTTCCATTTTTAATAAAATATTGGTCTAACTTATACTTGGTTTCGTATAAAGTTTCTTATATGGTGAGCCAGGAGGGGTTCGAACCCCCGACCCCGGGCTTAGAAGGCCCGTGCTCTATCCAACTGAGCTACTGACCCATTTGCTAACGCTTAAATATAATATCATATTTAAAGCGTAAAGTCAATATTTTTCTAGAAAAATATTAGCAAATTTTAGACAATGATATTTTCTTTTTCTTCAATAACATTTTCTAGCAATTCTGGTTTTTTCAAATATTTAGTTAAAAGTTTAAATGAAGATGCATAATAATATCCATCACAAATTCTTTCATCTCCGACAAATGCTAGAGTAATACATTTTTCTTCTCTAATTTCATCATCTTCATATATGTAACTTTTTTTCTTTTTCCCCATAGAGAAAAACATACTTGTTGTCCCAAAATTGTATATGTGATGATAAATACTATCTATTCCTAAAGATCCTACATTTGTTAAAAATACACTTGTATGGAATGGACTTGCATTAATAATTGCCTTAGGTAATAAACCATGTTTATCTAAGAACATTAAAAAT
The DNA here is from genome assembly GCA_944391755.1 of uncultured Clostridia bacterium. Classification (GTDB taxonomy): domain Bacteria; phylum Bacillota; class Clostridia; order TANB77; family CAG-508; genus CAG-269. The sequence goes on along the minus strand of CALXUT010000004.1, from coordinate 10,346 downwards.
CTAATAATTACACGAATGAATCCTTGAGGTACTAGACTTATTTTAGCAGCTAATTTATCTGTACTATTTGAATTTGATAAATTTTTGTTTTTTTCAATAACTGCATCTAATTTTTCTTTAATCTCAAAAATATTTTCATTTCCATCAAATTTTAATTTTAAAGGTGTTTCTGGTCCATCATCCGTTAAGCTCTTTTTTATAACTAAAGAAACATATATTCCATCTCTCTGATATATTCTTCCATTCATTGCAAATCTATTTAAATTTGGTCTTTCACCTATTATTTTAACTAATGCCGCATAAATAATATTCATGTAAGAAAGTTTTATACCTTCTTCTGCTTTTTTATCAATATATTCATCTAGATTCTTTATAGGTATATCTTGTTTAAAATAAACTTGTGAATCATTTCTATCTAACATTACACATGGCATAATTTTAAAAATAGGTAATAATTTTTTTACTTGTTTTCCATCTGGTCTAAATCCAAACATCTCTTATCCCCTTTTATAAGTCTTCTCTATAAAAGAGAAGACTTTTTACATTCCTAATATTTTTACTTCCACATTGAACATTTTATATTTCTTTGTTGCTTCATCAATTTTGAATTCAATTAATGTATTTTCAAGTGTATCACTATTTTGTCTTAAGTCTGTTGTAAAATATAATTTAATTTGTGGTATTTCTAATCTATTTTTTACAATTTCTTTAAATGCTTCAGCTGTATGTCTATCATCTTCACATACGAAAATTAACTGTGGTATTGTAGAAAATCCTGAATCTCCTGGTACAAAATTCTCATAAAATTCTTTATAAAGGACCATTTTATCTACTAATTTCTTTTGCCAATCTGGCTCTCTTCTTAAAACTTCAAATAAAAATGTTATTGATTTATTATTTTTTGTAAGTTTTACAGATCCTCCAGTTGCTTTAAAAGTTTTTCCTGAAACTTTTGCATGTAAAGTTGGTTTTACAACATAATTCTCTAATGCTTTAACTTTTCTTAAATATGCTATTAAAGTTTGATTTCCTGCTAGCCTTTTCTTTATCATAGGGACTGGTTTTACATTATCAGTTGGTTGCCATTTACATTCTATTTCTTTAGAGTTTAATAGATATTTTCCCATTTTTTCTAAACAGTAGATTCTATAAATACCTTTTCCTTCTTCTGATGTAAAATAATATCTTGTTAGAATTTTAGATTTTACTAATTGTTCTAATTTATTGTTCAACTTGTCTTGCGACTTTGGCTCAAGACCTTTTAATTCTAATAATTGGTATATTTGTCTAGATGTAATAAATTCAAATTCATTTACAAGTTCTAAAATAGCAAAATGAATTTCTCCTATATGTCCTATATTGATTTTGTGAATAATTTGATTCATGGAAATATATCCATCTTTTCCATCAAATGTTTTTATTTCACCTTCTCTTATTGCAAATGGTGATACTTGCGCCTTGATTTGGTTATCTTCAACCATTTCAATCCCTCCTTATAATTTAATTAAACTATAACTAATTTTACTTTTTTCTTCTCTGGTACGATTTTCTTTATGCATACATCCACGGTTTGACCATATTGTAAATCGTCTGAATATTCTGTCATGCCTACTAAATTCGGTGTTAATTCAATAAATACTCCATTTTTATTTTTTTCTTTATCTCTAACAATTCCTTTTACAGTCATACCTTCTTTAAATTTTTCTGCATTTTCTTCCCATGTGCCTAAACAGTCTTTATAAGATAAATTTATTTTTCCTGTTTGTTCATCTATAGATTTTACCACACATTTTACATTTTGTCCAATTTTTACTCTTTCTTCAGGTGATTTTATTCTAACTACTGATAAATCTTCAATAAATGCTAATCCTACAGGTCCATCATTTATTTCTATAAATGCTCCATATGGCTTAATTCCTGTAACTTTTCCATCTACTACTTGTCCTTTTTTTATCTCCATTGTATATTATCTCCTTTTTCTTATGTTAAATTATTTCATGTATTTTTTATATAAAATAATATTATTATATTTTTAACAATTTTGTCAATAGAATACCTGTTGATAAGTTCACATTTTCATTACATTTGTATTACATACAATAAATACTATTTCAGAGATTCTATTTCTTTTCGGCTCAGGTATCTCCATTGCCCTAATTTTAAATACTTTACTCCAATATTTCCAATTTTACTTCTATGTAATGCTAAAACTTTTCTTCCTATTGTTTCACACATTTTTCTTACTTGTCTATTTTTACCTTCATGAATAGTTATTTCAATCCTAGAAATATCTTTTTCAGTATCTGTTTTTAGTATTTTTACTTTTGCAGGTTTTGTTATATAATCATCAATTTTAACGCCTTTCCTTAATTGTTCTACTTCATTATTTTGTATAATACCTTTTAATGTTACAGTATATGTTTTATTAATTTCATGTTTTGGATGCGTTATTTTATATACAAAATCACCATCATTCGTTAGTATTAAGGCTCCTGAAGTATACATATCTAATCTTCCAACAGGAACAATTCGTTCTTTTACTTTTACTAAATCTAATACCGTATCTCTATGAAATTGATCCTCTACTGTTGTGACATATCCGATTGGTTTATTCAATAAAATGTATACGAAGTTTTTTTCTTCTTTTACTTCTTTACCATCAAATTTTACAATATCATTTGTTGGATTTATTTTTGTCCCGAGTTCCTTTATGATTTTACCGTTTACTTCAACTTTTCCTTCAAGTATGTATTCTTCACATTTTCTTCTTGAGGCAATCCCACAATTTGCTAAATATTTTTGTAATCTTATTTCTTCCAAATAAATTTCTCCTTTCTGGAAAATTTTATAATTTATGTACTATTTTTTATGTATTCGCATAATATATAGTAATTCCTTTTACTTTTCTAAAAGGCTTTATATAGATTCTCCGGCAAGCATCTCTTGCCGGATCCTTATGTATTATCCAATTTTTTTAAAATTTCTTCAAAATATTTAGGTAATGGTGCTTCTAATTTCATTTCTTTTTGTGTAATTGGGTGTTTAAATTCTAATCTTTTTGCATGTAAGCATTGTCCAATAATTCCAAACTCATTTTTTCCATTAGAATATGTGTAATCACCTACTATTGGATATCCTATATGAGATAAGTGTACACGAATCTGATGCGTTCTTCCAGTTTCAATATTTATTTCTAATAAAGTATATTTCTCATATCTTTTTAATACTTTTATATGCGTAACCGCATTTTTGCCATTTTTATTCACTACCATTTTCTTTCTATCTGATTGACTTCTTCCTATTGGCATATCAATAGTTGCTTCATTTTCTTTTATAACTCCTCTAACTAAAGCTATGTAAGTCTTTTTAACTTCATGATTTTTTATCTGTTCACTCATGTTTACATGTGCTTCATCATTTTTAGCTATTATTAGAAGTCCTGAAGTATCTTTATCTAATCTATGAACGATTCCTGGTCTTATTTCTCCACCTATCCCAGATAAACTATCTTTACATATTGCCATAATGGCATTTACTAATGTTCCATTTGGATTTCCATTTGCAGGATGTACAACCATTCCTTTAGGCTTATTGACTACTATAATGTTATCATCTTCATAAATAATATCAATTGGTATATTTTCTGCTTTTAATTCTATTTCTTTAGGGGTTGGCTGTTCAATCGTAATAATATCTCCCATTTTAACTTTATAGGAAACTTTTTGCTGTTTACTATTTACCAAAATATGATTTTCTTCTATTAGTCTTTGTGCCGCATTTCTTGTTATTTTATTATTTATTTGAGATACATATGCATCTAATCTTTTATTTTCATCATTTTTCTCTACGATATATTTTTCCATTTCAACCTCATTTTTCTATTTCATAAAATACAAAGTATTTATCTTTTTTTAATAATTTATAATTATCTAAATTAGCATTTTCAATAATCATATTCATTTTTGAATTTCTATATAAGATAACATGTGTTATATCATATTTTTCAAATATATCTTCAAAATAAACATTTAAATTAGAGCTTTCTATAAAATCTGTAAAAACATCTACACCTTCATTAAATTCTGGCGAATACAAATCTGCTCTTGAGTCTATAAATACTGGTATACCTTTAAACAATAAATAACTTCCGTAATTATACTCATTATATAGTCGTACTTCAGATAAATCTATATTTTGCTCTTTAAAATAATTAATGATAAATTCACTCATTTCTACTGGGTATGTTGATGAATCTACATATTCTGCATTTATTTTTGGTTTTATAAAATATAGACTTAATATTAACATGGATGCCGTTATCATAAATATACCAAATTTACTCATTAGTTTTTTTATAAGTTCTTTATCAAAATCTTTAGAATATTGAGTAATCCAATTAAAGATAAGTCTATTAACAATAACCGAACCCATTATTACCCACATGGTTGATTGTCTTTTTGAATAAAACATCAAAAATGTTAAACCACATAACATGAGTAAATCACTTAATCCCATTTTCGCATTCGTAAATATTAATAATCCTAATATGATAATAATTGTACATATTAAGTCTGTATTGTTTATTAGCACTAATGGTTGATGTTCATTAATATTTTCAGTTGTATTTCCTGCCATCGTTTTTAGTAAATACGTATATGGAGTTGTACCTAGTGGTGTTAAAAATCCAGCTAGTAAACTAATAATTAAAACAATAATTAATGTTTTTACTCCTTTTTGCTTTGTAATAAGTACTTTTTCACCTTGTTTTACTTCTCTTCCATATTTTTTAGCTATATGTTCTTCAAAAATAGCCATTATATATTCCACTATATATGGGAAATATAAAACAAACATAAATGGCCATACTGCTACATGTAAATTAGCAATTAGTATGGATATGATAATTAAAGCTAGTCCATATGATTTTTTATTCGTCTCAATTAATTTTTCTATACAGAAAATTTCTACTATAAATAATATGAATGTTACTAATTGCGCTCTTGCTGTAATATAGTCTCTTAATAAATACATGACTCCTATGGTTATAAAAAATGATATTACTTTGTTTTTGGATAACTTAGAATTCACCTTATAAATAGTGATTCCTAAAATGATTGCAAATAAACAAGTTGATAAATATATTCCAAACATTCCACCTAAATGATATATAAAATATATCATTACATCATATAACCAATGGGGATAGGTATATTCTAAATTTTCATGCCATGAAAATGGATCCATCATATCAATTTCACCATTTTGAATGATATGTTCACCAATTTTTATTGTATAATATGTGTCATTTTGTAATGTTTTTGGTGTTAAACTAATGCAAAATAAAGCAATTAATACAATTGCTAATAACTCAAATAATAAATTTTTATTTATTTTTTTCTCCATAATGTATCTCCTCTAAAATTTAATATGTTTATTATAACAAAACTTTTTATAAAAATCTATATCTGTAACATAAAAATAGACCTACAATATTAAACTTTTGTCTAATATTGTAGGTTTCGTATCTCGTATATATTAAACAGCTTCTTGATTTTCAGTTTCTTCTTTTTTCTCTGTTCCTTCTTCATTGATTAATTCTAAGCTACAGATTGAAACTTCATAAGCTACTTTCATTTCTGATGTACCATCTTCATATTTCTTTTCATATTGTCTTGATTGAACTCTACCTATTATTTTTACTTGAGCTCCAACTTCTAAGTTTTGGCAAAATCTTGCATTTCTACCCCAAGCGATTGTTGGAATATAATCTGATTTATTATATGCTCTATTTACGGCTAATAATAAATCTGCAATTTCTCTTCCAAATGGTGTTTGTCTGTAGATTGGTTTTTTACATACAAAACCGATAAGTACAACTTCATTTGTTGTTTCATCTTTTTTTACTATATCATTTTCTGCTTCATTTTCTGTTTCTTTTACTTCTTCTATGTCTTTTGCAAATACTGTTAATATTAGTTTATTTCTTTCATTTTCATAACTATTATATGATCTGAATTGCCCTTTTACTAACATTTTTTTACCTTCTACTAACATATCATCTGTTATTAATCTTTCTGATACTGTTATTGGTATAATATCTGCATTTCCACTTAAACGTGGTATTGATAAATTAAATGTATAAAATTTTTCACCATATATTTCATGGCTAAACTTTTTTTCTCCTGTAACTTTTCCTACTAATGTTAAGTAGTTGTTTTCTAAATAATTTGTATCCAATTTTATTTCCTCCCTATCTTTTTATTTATCAATTGTAAATTTCTCATCTTGCTTTTCTCTTATTAAAATTTTCTACAATTCTTATTATACTATATTTTTTTGGTTTTGTCTACATAAAAAGTTAATTTTTTCTAATTTTTTTCATCTTTTTGCCTATTTTATAAGATTTATACGCGTTTTTTTGTTAATTATGCAACTCTTTTAAGATAAAAATTATCAAATTATTATATATTTTTTTATTTTTTAAATTATCTAGCAATATTTCTTTTTCTTGTCTTTCTATAATTTTACCATCTTCTTTTTCAATATCTCTTTGTATACATACTATTATTTTGTCTTCTTTTACACTTGAAACTGTTATTGTATTTTTAGAATTTAACCCAAATGTTATTAATTTTATCATTTTTTCTATTCTTATTTTCTTTAATATATTAATATCTATATCTCCATTAAGTATAATATATTTGGATTTTAATATTATTTCTTCCATGTAAATATATTCTTCTTCTTTTAAATTTATATCTTCTAAAAATATAATTTCTTCAAATTTAATATTTTTTACATTTTTAATGCTTTGTGGGGTTATTGCAACAAACTCCATATTTCTATCTTCTGTACCAATTTTTATTGCCTGAATATCTCTTTTAGAGGCAATTATTCCAACTAATGGCATATCTCTCTCCTTTAATGGAATTATTTCCAATTAAGCCAAAATTATTCCTTATTCAATTTAGCAATTAAACTATTATTTAGGAATTTGAGTACCATTATTATTTATTATGTAATTTTCTTTATAAATTAAATCTGAAACTTTAACAATTTCAAAACCTTTTTCTTTAATGTTTTTTAATAACATATCTAAACTATCTGCTGTGTGTTTTGTTCCATTATGACTTAATATAATAGACCCATTTTTTAGTTTATCTTTTATTCTATTCCACATTTCATCTCCTGTTAGGCCTTGATAATCTAATGTATCTAAATTCCATTGAATTGGGTAAAATCCATTTTTCTGAGCAGCACTTATAACTATATCATTATATTCTCCATATGGAGCTCTATATAATTTAGTCTTTTCACCTGTTATTTTTTCTAATTTATTTACACAACTTTGTATTTCTTCTAAATTTTTTTCTTCACTAAGTTTGTTTACATGTGGATGTGTATTGCTATGACTACCTATTTCATGACCTGCTTCATGTATCTTTTTTACTGCATCAGGATATTTATCTACCCATTCTCCAACAACGAAAAAAGTTATTTTTACATTATTATTTTTTAATACCTCTAGTATTTTGTCTATGTCATCTGCATTCCAGTCGCAATTTCTTTTGTGATAGATTTCATTTAAAATTAAAGGAATATATTTGATGCTACTTTTCAGCAATCTCATATATTTCCTTATTATTTTTCTATATAAATTTGTCCATATACTCTATTAAAAATAGTGGAATGTTAAGAATTTTTCCATCTTTCTTTAAATTATTCATTGAAAATCTTATAGATAAATCATTATTGAATTTTTCATTATATCTAGTTAAACTAACATTATTTGTTGATTTATTTGCTTTCACTTCAATAGGAATTATTTTGTTTTTATACTGAATAATAAAATCTATTTCATGTCTATCAAATGTAAAATAATTAGGTACTGTATCAAATATTGTACATAACATATTTAATACATAATTTTCAGTAAAGGCTCCTTTAAATTCTTCAAACAACCTCTCTCCCTCTACTACAATTCTACTATCTAAATTTGCCATTTTTCTAAGTAATCCGACATCATTCATATAAATTTTGAACGAACTTATATCATTATATGCTTTTAATGGAAAATCTGTTTTTGCTACATTATATATTTTATAAATCAAATTTGCATCATTTAACCAATTTAAAGCATTTTCATATTCTCTTGCTCTTGCTCCTTCTTTTATTGTTTGATATAAGAATTTTTTATTTTCTTTTGCTAATTGTGATGGTACACTATTCCATATTAATGATATTTTGTTTGCTTCACTATTTTGAATATGTTTTGAAAAATCACTCTCATATGCTTTTAATATATTTTCTTGCACATTATTTACAAGTTCCATATTCTTTTCTTTTACCCAAATATCAACTGCCTCTGGCATTCCTCCAATCATAAAATATGCCTTTAATTTTTCTTCTAATCTATTAAAAAATATATCTGGAATACTTTCAATTTCATTTATTGACTTCATATATTCTACTAGATTCTCACAATTATCAGCTATTAGAAATTCGCTAAATGTCATCTGATACATATTTAAGAATTGTACTTTTCCTACTGGAAATGAAGTATGTGATAACCTAATACCTAATAAACTTCCTGCACATGCAATATGATATTCATTAGCTTCTTCTTGAAAATATTTTAAACTATTTAATGCATTTGGACATTCTTGAATTTCGTCAAATATAATTAGTGTTTTTTCAGGCAATATTGCTTTTCCATATATAAATGATAATTGTTCTAATATTCTTTTTGGATCTTTAGTATTATTAAATATATTATATAAGTCTTCATCATGGTCAAAATTAAAATATGCGACTCCTTCATAATTTTCTTCTCCAAATTGTTTTAAGATATATGTTTTTCCAATTTGTCTTGCGCCTTTTAGAATTAAAGGCTTTCTATACTTACTTTCTTTCCATTTTATTAATTCATTTAATATAAATCTTTTCAAAATAACCATCTCCTAATAACTAATATATATAACATATTAATTATACTACTATTATCACATTTTTTCAATCATTTTTTAATTTTTAATCACATTTTTGCAAGCTTTTTTGTATTTTAAATCACATTATTGCAAATATTTATACTTTTTAATTATGTCTTTATAAATTCTTCATTACGTATTTGCAAATTTATAATTAATTTTGATATTATTCTTGTCCATTATTTCTATACTATCTATTAGGTTTAAAATTATATTTCTATCTATGTTTTCAAAACTTATAATTTCTTTTATGTATTTTATTAATTCTTTTTCTTTTGTATTTTCATAATCTTGTAATTTTAGATTTAAATTTTCCGTTTTTTGTATCAACTCTTCTTGCTCTTTTTTATAATTTTCTGAATATGTAACAAATTCATTTGTATCTATTATTCCATTTACCCTATCTTCATAAGCTGTTTTCAGTATTTTATTAATTTCATTAATTCTTTTTTTATTGTTTGTAATTCTTTTTTCTATTTTCTTTTTTTCTATATTTATACTGTTTTTATCAATTGAGTTTATCAACTTTTCTTTATCTATTTTTTCAGTCAAATTTTTTCTTAAGTCTTCTACTACAAACTTATCCAAAACACTTTCTTTTATTGCTCTTCTTGTACAATAATCTTTTCCATATCTATTATACATACTGCAAATTGCAACCATATCATCTTTTAATCCACTTTGTTTCTGATATGTATATTTGTTATGACATATCGGACAATATAATAACCCTGCCAATAGATGTTCTGTATTTTCTTTCCTATGAATATTATGTGCTTTTCTTTTTAAAATATTTTGTGCCAATTCAAATGTTTTTTTATCAATTATTGCATCATGTGCATTTTCTTTAATTAGATATTCTGATTTTGGAAGTAATCTATATTTTTTTACTTTATAACTTATCATTTCACCTTTATGTTGTACTAAATCTCCTGTATATATTTTATTTGTTAATATAGATTTTATTGTATTATGTCCCCATAAATTAGAAATTGCTTTGCAATGATATCTTGAATTTCTTTGTTTATATACAGATGGGCAATCTATTTTTCTTTCATTTAATCTATGTGCTATATATGCAAGTCCATTTCCATTTATATATTCATTAAATATATATTTAACTACCTCTGCCGCTTCTTCATCTACAATTAATTTTGTAATGTCATTAGGATGTTTTTTATATCCATATGGTGCAAATGCTCCGATAAATTCTCCTTTTTGGGCTTTTGTTCTTTTTACAGTTCTTACTTTTTTAGAAATATCTTTTGCATACATATCATTTACAACTGCTAAAAATGGTCCAATATCGTTATTATTCGTTTTTGAAAATGTATCTACTCCATCATTTACTGCAATATA
>CALXUT010000003.1 GCA_944391755.1 uncultured Clostridia bacterium | reverse complement strand
CCGTCTGCCGAATTTCTCCGAAAAATGATCTCCATCAAGTGTTCCATTAGAGTCGAGACTTCCAACAGGAATCCATACAAACTGGCTTCCATCAGAACATCTTTCAATTACAAATCCATTGTTCCATTCTCCACAGACATGCTTATATCCTTCTGGAATCGGAGGATTTACATAGTTTTCAGAGTAACCATCAGCTTTATCAATGTTTAGAGCTCTGATAATTAACTCTCCACTTGTTCCCTCTTTGACTTCAAAGGTTATTCCCTTTTCTGCCTCAAACACAAATTTTTCATACCGTTTCATAGTTTATACCTCCTTAAGCAAAAATCTTATAACGGTTTCTATATGGATTTTTCCATTATATTAATTATACCATATCTTTTCTCATTTTGCTATATTTTAAGTAATTCAAAGTAAAGTTGTGAATTATGTTGATTTCTTTACCCTTAAAGTTAAATATAGAGGAAGCTACTTATTTAAGCGCTTCCCCTATGCCTGTTTACATATTTAACAGACTCTTAATCAGAAATAAAATCACTTATAAAATACCATCAATGGTACAGCATCTCCAACTTTGGCACACGAGTCAATCATGTAACATTCACTGTAATCAGCTGGCGGACAAATATCGTCATCATACTCATGCGAACCTCCAACCAACCAAATTTTCCCATTTTTTCCGAGAACAATCCTATACCATTTCTCAGTATCAGGATTATTGCAGATATTCATCCATGATTCTCCATTAGCAATTCTTTGCGCCCATACCAAAGATTGGTGAACCCAATCAGCAATGCAACTTTCTCCAGTATTTGCCATTATAACAAGTTCTTCGATGGTTTTCGTTATCCATGTTTTCTTCGGAATCATCACATAGAAATGTTCCGCATATTTTTCTGGTCTTTTTCTTACTTCTTCAAAGGCCTCCAAGATAACCTGCCGAACTCTTTCTTGCTTTTTGTCCTTTCTTTTTTTCTCAAAAAGAGTTACATCAATAGAATTTGGAATCACTCTGAACTTTTCTTCTTCAGAAGATTCTTGAGCTATTCTAAGCTCCGTTTTGGTCATAGCTTGTTTTTCTGCAAAAATCCTCTCCAATTCCTCCAATCTCTTTAGCTTGTTACAAAGTTCTTCTTCTGAAAAACTTTGCAACCGTCCATTTACATGTAAACTAATGCTCATGTCCTTTTTCCTCCTGTCATTAAAATATTAGAGCATTTTGCCCATTGGCAATAATCATATCATAATTTTACATAATATTCAACTATTATTTTCCTTTTCTTTGAATTTAGTCCTTTTATCTATTATTTTTATTATTTTAAAAGTGTGTGATGTTGATTTTTTTCTATAAATATAGTAAAATTTATAGGAATTGAAAAGAGGTAAACATGGAAGAAACAATAAATGAAGAGAAAAATAATGCAAAAGAAATAAAAAAAGAAAAAAAGAAATTTACCATTTTGGGTATTAGTATTTGGGAACTACTAGCATACTTTATTATTTATAGTATTGCTGGATATATAATAGAAACGTTATTTGCACTTGTAAGATATGGCGTTTTAGAAAGTAGGCAAAGTTTCTTATATGGTCCATTTTGTAGCATTTATGGTGTTGGTGCTATCATCATGATTTTATTTTTACAATATTTTAGGAAAAATCGAATAACCTTATTTATTGGCGGATTTATCATAGGCTCTATAACAGAGTATTTACTAAGTTTAATTGGAGAATTAATCTTACATGTAAAATGGTGGGATTATTCAAACATGCCACTGAATATTAATGGTAGAATTTGTTTTTACTATTCTATATTTTGGGGAATTCTAGCAATATTTCTTATGAAAGCAATCCATCCAAGAGTAAGAAACCTTATGGCATTTATCTTGAAAAAGTCTTCTGAAAAATTTACCAAAATGGCTATTATTATAATTTCTGCATTTTTAGCTGTTGACTGCATCCTTTCAGGTTATGCAATTAATTTATTTACCATCAGGATGATTGCCGAAAATGATTTAAATGTTGCCAATAAAGAAATTATTTATGAAATGAATGATAGACTTCATGAAAGTAAATTGAATTCTTTTCTTATGAATACTTTATTTAATGATGAAAAAATGATAAAAACTTATCCGAATTTAAAAGTCCAACAACTTGATGGTACTATGGTATATTTTAAAGATTTATTACCTGACATAAAACCTTATCTATTTAGATTCCAAGAACAAGATTTCTATAAATAAAAAAGAACCGGCCTTTACTTTAAATGGTCGGTTCTAAATATTTTTAATTCATTACAGATTCTACTTTTTCTATAATGTTTTGAACATTTAATCCATATTTTGCTTTTACATCTGCAGATTTACCTGATTCTGTAAATACATCTGGTACTCCTACATATGCAAGTTTTGCATGTTGTGATTCTTGAGCTAGTATTTCTGCTATAGCTCCACCTATTCCACCTAGAACTGAATGATTTTCTACAGTTACAATTCCTTTTACTGTTGAAGCTAAACTTTTTATAAATTCTTTATCCATAGGTTTTACAGAAAATAGATTGATAAGTTTACCCTTATAACCTTTTTCCTTTAATGCTTCAAAGCCTTCATAAGCTATAGCTGTTGCTGTTCCTTCATATATTAAGGCAAAATCATTTCCATCGTCTTCTACTACTATTGATTTTCCCATATGAGCATCTTGCTCTAATTCTACATTTGGAACAACATCTCTAGCAGCTCTAATATATACTGGTCCTTGACATTCTATTGCCATTTTTATTGCTTGTTTTAATTCCTTTATATTTGATGGAATTAAGACTTTTACATTTGGTAAAGTCCTTACTAGAGCAATATCTTCATTTGCATGATGAGATGCTCCATCTGGTCCATCATCCATTCCTGGGTGTGTCGCAATCATTTTTACATTTAGATTTGCATATGCAGCCTGGCGTAATTGTGTCCAAGCAGTTCCTGAAACAAACATTGCAAAATTTACATAGAATGGTATTTGCCCTTCTGATGCAATTCCTGATGCTATTGACATAGCACTTGTTTCAGCAATTCCTGTTTCAACAAATCTGTCTGGATATTTATCTCTGAATTTTGCACTCGTTGTTGATTTTGCTAAATCACTATCTAATACATAAATTCTTGAATCATTTTCACCAAATTCACAAAGGATTTCACCAATTTTTTCTCTTATAGATATCATATCATAATTCATTATTGTATCTCCTCCTTTGCTCTATTTAAATCGTTCATGGCTGTTTCATATTCTTCATCTAAAAGTGCTCCACTATGCCATTTTGGATTATTTTCCATAAAGGAAACTCCTTTACCTTTAATCGTATTAGAAATAATGGCTATCGGCATTCCTGTTAATGTATATGCTTTATTTAGTGCATCCACTACTTCTTGCATGTTATTTCCATTAATTTCTATTGTATGAAAATTAAATGCTTTTAGTTTCTCTGCTAATGGTTCTAAGTTTATTACTTCATTAACTGGTCCACTTGAAGAAAGTTTATTATAGTCAACTATGACTATTAAATTGTCTAGTTTATAGTGTGCTGCTTGTAATAAAGATTCCCATATTTGACCTTCTTGCATTTCTCCATCTCCAAGAATAGCATAAACATGATTATTTTCATGATTATGTTTTTTTACAATTGCCATTCCTACTGCAACAGATAATCCTTGTCCTAGCAATCCTGTTGTTGCATCAACTTCTGGAATATCTAATGCATGTGGATGACCTTGAAGACGAGAATTTACTTGTCTAAAAGTACCTAAATCCTCTTCTTTTATGATTCCTTTAGAACATAGTACAGCATATTGTGCTGGTACTGCATGTCCTTTGGATAATACTACTTTGCTACGTTTTTCTGAATGAAAGTCTACATCCATTTCGTAAATTGCTGTTAACATATCGATAACAGATAATGATCCTCCTGGATGTCCTGCTTTTGCTTTATAAATCATTTGAACAATCTTTTTTCTATTTTCATTTGCTAGTAATTCTAAATGTTTAACATCAATCATAATTACTCTCCCTTATAAATTAAAATTTACCTGTTACAGTTCCTATTAATTTAAATATAATTCCTATTAAGTTGAAGTCTGTTTCTGGGAAGCTTGTTCCTGATAATCCTACACTTGTCATTATTGGATATATAATAGCTGGTCCTACTGCAATTAATATACCTGCTAAGAAAGCACCTACAACGCAGCCTTTCCATCCACCTGTAGCATTACCAAATACACCTGCTGTAGCTCCTATAAAGAAGTATGGTATAGCAACTGGTATGATAACAACACTTGATCCCATAGCTGTCATAATTCCCATACAGATTAGACCTGCAGCATATGCTGAGATAAATCCTAATACTGCTGCTGTTGGAGCATATGGGAATACTACTGGACAGTCTAATGCTGGTTTTGCATTTGGTATGAATTTCTCAGAAATTCCAACGAATGCTGGAACAATTTCTCCTAAGAACATACGAACACCTGTGATAATTCCATATAAACCAGCTGTAAATGTTAATGACATGATTGCTGGATATACTAACCAATGTGTTCCTCCTGAAATAGCCTCTACTGCAGATTGTCCTGCTACTATCGCTGCTAAATAGTAAAATACACCTACAGATAATGTAATAGATACAACATAATCTTTAAATATACTTAACCATCCTGGTAAATTTAAAGATTCTGTACTTTTCTTTGGATCTCCAACTTTACTTCCAACCCATCCAGAAAGTGCATATGCAAGTGAACAATAATGTCCAATAGCGATATCGTCACTTCCAGTTACTTTACGCATAAATGGTTGTGCAATTGCTGGATATAAAACGGAAGCTAATCCAACGATGATTGCACCAATAAATACTGTTGGAACATCTCCTAATCCTAATGCTTTTAATAATATTGCTACTAAAGCAGATAAGAATAGGTTATGTTGTCCTGTTAAAAATACATATTTGAATTTTGTAAAACGAGCAAATAACAAGTTCATTACAAATCCTAATACCATAATTAATGCAATTACAGCTGGGAATAATGTTTGAGCTTGTGCTGTTACTGCTTCTGAAATTGGTGTAACACCAACTAATCCAAAAGCTTCTGAGAATAGTGTTTGAAATCCTGTTAAAGCTTCTTGAGCAGCTGATGAACCTATATTAAACAATAAATATCCAACGATTGTTTTTATGGTTCCTGAAATAACTTGACTTGCTTTTTTCTTTTGTAAAAGTAGACCTATAAGAGCTATTAATCCTAATAAGAAAGCAGCTTGTCCAAAAATATCATATACTATGAATTCTAAAACATTCATATTTTATCCTCCTTTATAATCTTCATCATTTGATTGTTCAAAAAATTTTTTTAATTCTTGTGTCATGTAATCAACATCCATTATGTCTTTTATTCCTATAACATAGCAACCAGAATCTTTAAATTCGTCTACTAAGTCACTCATCGTAATGATGACGTCTGGATGGTGACCTACAAAACCACTTAATACATCATGTTCAAGCTCTAATGGAAAATGATTTTCTTCTATTATTTTTTCTAGTTTAATCTTTAGCATTAGTGAGCTTCCCATTCCTGTACGACACATTACTAGACCTTTTTTCATAAACTTTCCTCCTTTCTTTTTTAGCCTTTAATTTTCATTGGCTTTGATATAATCTATAACTGATTGGGCATCTTTAGCATTTTTCATTACTTCAAAAAATTCTTGTTTTGCTAATAAGTCTGATAAATTGCTTAAAGCTGCTAAATGTGAGTCCATATCAGTTGTAGCTAACATAAAAACATAATAAACGGGATCATTATCTACATTTCCAAATTCTACTGGATTTTTTAATGTAAGTAATGCGATTCCTGTTTTATTAACCCCAATTTTATTTGTTGCATGAGGTAGTGCAACTCCTTTTGTTATAACAATATATGGTCCTAATTCCTTTACACCTTTTATAGCTTCTTCTACATATTCCTCTGTTACAACACCATTATCTATAAGAACTTGTCCTGCTGTTTTTATTGCCTCTATCCAATCCTTACACTCTGCATTTAATTTTATATATTCTTTTTTTAGAACATCACTTAACATTAATATTCCCCCTTAGTATATTATTCCCTCTAATCATATACAATTATTATAAAAATTGCAAGATTTTATTAAAAATGTAATATTCTTGTAATATTTTTGTAACATTTAAGATAGTAAAAAAACTCCAATTGGAGTTTTTTCATTTCGTTTTTTCTATTCTTATATTCTTTAATACTTTTTCTTTACCTATTATCTTTTCATATGTAATTAATATACTTCTAGCAATTTCTTCATCTGTACTTTTTCTATCTGAATTGTCTAATAAATATGTTGAAAAGATTACTGTATTTAAAATCATATCAAAATTCATTTTTTGAAAACCAAGTTTCTCATAAAACTTCGCTCTTCTTTCTCTTATTTTGTTCTCTTCTTCACTGGTTCCTAATTTTTCTTTTTCTATTTCAATAAATATACTCATATTCTGACACTCTGTTGTTAATAATTTGATAGTTTCTGAACCATATCCATTTTTTTGATATTGGGGCAAAATCCCTAAATAATCTAACTGGATACATGAGACATCCTCTAATTGATTTATTATCATAAAACCAACCATTTCTTTTTCTACCATAATTTTAAATATTGTTGTAATTTCATTGATGATAGATTTTTTTATATCATGATAAGATTTTCTTTCTAGTTCAGGAAATAAGTTTAAGTATTCTGGATAGATAATATTTTTAAATTCTTCTATCGTTGCAATTGTTAATTTCATTGATACCTCCATTTTTATTTTGTAATCATTATAATTGTATTATACACGAAAGTCAAACAAAATATTAATAGCCTTCTTATAAAATTCGTTATTCCAAAATGATATTTAATCGATTTCCTAATCTACTTAATATTTCATTTGAAATTGTCCCTGTCTGATCAGCAATACTTTCTGCTAATATTTCATTATCTTCTCCTATTAATGTTACAACATCTCCAACTTTCACATTCATTAAAGTTGAAATATCTATCATTAATTGATCCATACATATTCTTCCTATTACTGGAACTATTTGTCCATTTATGATAACTTTTGCATGATTGGATAAATTTCTTGGATAACCATCAGCATACCCAACGGCAACACTTGCGATTTTTATGTTGTTCGTTGCTATAAAACCTCTCCCATATCCTACAGCTTCATCTTTATTGATTTCTTTTATGGATGTTATTCTAGCTTTTAATGATAATACGGGTTTAATATCTGGTTTTAATTTTGTTACATCTTTTTGGCTACTCAAGTTCCCATACATCATAATTCCTATTCTGACATAATCATAAGTTAGTTCAGGATAATTTAACACCCCATAACTTGCTTGTACATGCAAATTTCCAACATTACAATTATTCTCTTTTAAAATTTGCACACAATGATCAAAAGATTTTATTTGATTTTTGGTAAATTCTATATCTTCTGCTTTATTACTGTCTGAAACACTCAAATGTGTAAAAGTTCCTAAAATATTTAATGATTTCATTTTATATATTTCTAATAATTTATCTATATGTTTATAAGATTCTCCTATTCTATTCATTCCCGTATTAATTTTTATATGAACTTTTATTTTTCTATCCAATTTTAGTTCGTTCAATCTTTTAGCATATTCATAATCTACGATTGTTTGAATTAAATCGTATTTTATTACATATGGGATATCATCAAAATGTGTATATCCCAATATTAAAATATTTCCTTTTATATGATTTTGTCTTAATGTAATTCCCTCTTCTAATGTTGCTACAGCAAAATCTTCTATTCCAAGTTTATTCAATTCTTTAGAAATTGGTATAATCCCATGCCCATAAGCATTTGCTTTTACAACTGCCATAATTTTTGTTTTATCAGAAATAATCTTTTTTATTTCTTTTATATTATTTTCTAAATGATTTCTATTTATTTCTATCCAAGCTCTGTCTTTATTCATATCCTCTCTCTTTTCCATTTTTTATCTTCTCCTTTAACCATTCTATTTATATTAGATATTCCTATTATATACATATATCCTGTTTTTGTAAATCGAATTTATAACTTACTCTTATAACTGCTTTACCTATTTTTATGAAATTTTTCTCATACTATACCTCCATATCAATTAACCTTTGAACTAATTCTTCAAAACTGATTCCAATTTGTTTCATCATATTAGGATATCTACTATGTGCAGTAAATCCAGGTATTGTATTTATTTCATTAAAATATACATTTCCTTCTTTGTCTAAGAACATATCTACTCTAGCAAAATCTTTACATTTTAAAATTTTATAGATTTTTTGTGCCACTTGTTTTATTTCTTTTTGTTTTTCTATCCCTATTCTGGCAGGACAATGTATTTGTGATGTTTTTAGTGTATATTTTTCTGTATAATCAAAAAAGCCTTTACTTAGTTCAATTTCATCTACTTCTCCAACAATCAATTCTTCTTTTCCTAATATGGCACATCCGACCTCTATTCCATCAACATTTTCTTCGATAATTATCTCTGTATCATATTTTAAGGCTGTTTGAATTGCACTATCTAATTCTTTTTTACTATCTATTTTGGTTATCCCAAAAGAAGATCCTGCTCTCATAGGTTTTATAAATAATGGATATTTTAAAGTTTTTATTCTATTATCTCTTTCTTCTATAGTTGTTTTATCATTTATAACAATACTTTTTGCAACTTTTATGCCATAACTTTCTACCAATTTATGAGATGTATACTTGTCCATGCATAAACTAGAAGAAAGTACGCCACATCCAATGAGTGGTATTCCGGAAAGTTCTATTAAACCTTGTACCGTTCCATCTTCTCCATTTTGACCATGTAATACTGGAAATATTGCATCCAGTTTTAACAATTTTGTTCCATTTTGAGATATTTCTATCAATCCTCTATCTTTTTTATTATTAGAAATTACGATTTTCGTACATTTTCCTTTTTCTCTCCACTGATTTTGTTTTATATTTTCTACATCTCCTTCATATTTGTACCAATCTCCATCTTTTGTAATTCCTATTAAAGCCACTTCATATTTTTCTTGTTGAATACTTGTAATTACACTATATGCTGATTCTAATGATACTTCATATTCCGGACTACATCCTCCAAATAGGATTCCTATTTTCTTTTTATCCATATTGATTCCCCTCTCTCAAAAGTTTCATTTTTTTATTTTATCCATTTATTAGTATATCTATTTTTCTCATTTTATTTTTTACTTTTCTATTAATTAATTATTAATATTTTCTTACGATTTTCTTACATTTTATAGAAACTATACCAATTAGGTTCTTTTTTTGTTATAATCTTTTTGGGTGAAACAAATGAGTTATCATATTTTAGTTTTAGATGATGAAAAAGAAATTGCCGATTTAGTAGAATTATATTTAAAAAACGAAAATTATCATGTTCATAAATTTTATGATTCTAAAGAAGCTATTGATTGTATAAATACCACAAATTTAGATCTTGCCATATTAGATGTTATGTTGCCTGATATAGATGGTTTTTCAATATGCAATATCATAAGAGAAAAATATAATTACCCTATTATCATGCTCACTGCAAAAGTTGACGACCTTTCTAAAATACAAGGATTGTCTATTGGAGCAGACGATTATATAACAAAGCCATTTAATCCTTTAGAATTAGTAGCAAGAGTAAAATCTGCACTTAGAAGATATTATCATTATAATGCAGATAAAGAAAATACAGATTTTATTGAAATCTCTGGTCTAACAATAAACAAATCTAGCCATAAATGTTTTTTATATAATGAAGAAATTGAACTTACTCCAATAGAATTTTCTATTTTATGGTATTTATGTGAAAATCGTGGTAAAATCGTCAGTTCTGAAGAACTCTTTTCTAATGTATGGGGTGAAAAATATTTAGATTGTAATAATACTGTAATGGTACATATCAAAAGACTTAGGCAAAAATTACATGAAAAACCCAAGAATCCAAAATTTATAAAAACAGTATGGGGTGTTGGCTATGAAATTGAATAATAACAATGCAATTGAAAATAAGCTTTTTCATAAAATCTTAAAGAATTTTACAATAAAAATAATTATCTATATTGTTACTGTTCCCTTAATTATTTTTATAATCTCGGAAATAATTAGTAGAATGGACTTTAATTGGTTATATAGATTAAATAGTAATCTTTATTATACTTGTATCAACATTTTTGATATGCTTTTTTCTGGATATATTTTTCTATTAATACCTGTTATTTGGATAATCGGTATCATTGTATTTTTTCGCAAAATGTTAAAAAAAATATTTTCCTATATTTCAGAACTTTCTAAAGCAACCAATCAAATATTAGATAAAGATGTTTCTTACATTCAGTTACCACCTGAATTAGAAGAAATTGCTATTCACCTTAATCAATTAAAACAGGAATCTGAAAAAAATGAAAGATTGGCAAAAGAAAGTGAGCAAAGAAAAAATGATTTAATTGTGTATTTGGCACATGATTTAAAGACTCCTCTAACTTCTGTAATTGGCTATCTAGAATTATTAAAGGAATCTCCTGATTTACCTTTAGAACAAAGAGTAAAATATACCAATATTACTTTAGATAAAGCTTATCGATTGGAAGAATTAATGAATGAATTTTTCGAAATTGCAAGATTTAATGATATAAACATTGTACTTATGAAACAAAATTTGAATTTAAAATTTTTGTTGCAACAACTAATTGATGAATTTTATCCTTTAACAAATGAACAAAATAAGAATATTGAAATACATTGTAATGATACTATTATGTGTTATGCAGACCCTGATAAACTTTCTAGAGCCTTAAATAATGTTATAAAAAACGCTATTTCTTATAGCTTTGAAAATACTTCTATTGATATTGATGTATCTAATGAAAATGGTCTAATTTCAATTTCTATTACGAACCATGGTTATACCATTCCCAAAGATAAATTAGATTCTATTTTTGAAAAATTTTATAGATTAGATGATTCTCGTAATACGAACAAAGGTGGTGCAGGTTTAGGACTTGCCATTGCAAAAGAAATTATTACTTTGCATAATGGAACAATAACCGCTGAAAGTTTTAATGATATTACAACCTTTATGATAACAATACCTGAAAATTCATTTAACCATCCATAAAATATTTTTGGATGGTTTTCCTATTCAAATTCGTCCTTATTTTTCTCTTACGCATTGAATTCATGGCTAATCTGTGTTAAAATAACTTTGATAATTATTTTTGAAGGAGGTATACATCTATGAAAAGGACACGGAATTTATTTCTCCTTAGAGGGCAAAAAGAATTTTTTCCTCAAGTTATCCGGAAAGTACAGTTTAAAGGTTTAACAACCTTTACGCATGAAATTACTGTATCAGACATTGTGGAGGTGTTTAATAACAATAAGAGTATTTTGTGTACCAATGTTCCGCCTGAGTATCAGTTCAAAGTTATCGAGATTCCTGTGTTAACTGATGTGAATCATGACTCCGATAGTTCTGATTCTATCATTCTCAGCAAAGAAAAAATTGCGAATCAGTTCCAGGCAATTGCTGACAAACATAACTGTGATATTGGAGATCATGTATCCAATAGTTCTGGTTTGAACGGAGCTCCCAATATCGAAGATTGTGGATATTGTAAATTTTGGCATAAAAAAATTTATGATATTAGCTTGCCTATACTCGTTGTCTATCAGTCTGAACACTTCTTTGTTTTTCCTACTCTTGGCGAATTTATTACTGGCTATTTGTTAATTATACCCAAGGAACATGTAATGTCTATTGCAGAACTGGATTCTTCTATTCGTGATGAATTCCTTACTGTTTTAGAAGATGTTACGACAATTTTAAAATTAACTTATCAAACGGATAGCATTTTAGCCTGGGAAAATGGTACTGGGAATTCTGGTCGTGGAAAGGCAAAAGATTCTATCGTTCATGCTCATGTTCATGTGGCTCCGAGTACTTTGACTGCAACTAAGGTTCAAGAAATATCGGCTTTTCCTTTTAAGAAAGTATCTATTCATACGCTTTCTGATTATGGAAAACATTCTTATTTGCTCATCAAATCCGCCAAAGAGTGTGATTGGAAAATCAGTAGTGACCCTGCACTTTATATTCCTCGGCAATATATTCGTCAGTTAATTGCTGAAGAATATAAAATTCCTGATGAACAATGGAATTGGAGAGAATATCCTTTTTCTTTACTTCGCTATCGCACAGTTATGGATATTCACCAAGCTATGCGTAGAAACTGGAACATTCTTTCTGATAGAATAAAGAAAAATATTCAAGTTCTCATGTCTAATTTTGATGCATAACTCTAAAACACGGCAATTTATTTTCAAAATTGAAAGTAAATTACCGTGTTTGTTATTTCATTTTTACTCTTAACATTCTTAATGAATTTAGTATGGCAATAATGGAAACTCCTACATCTGCAAATACAGCCTCCCACATCGTAGACAATCCAAATGCTGTTAATACTAAAACAGCAACTTTTATTCCTATTGCAAATACAATATTTTCTCTAACAATTCGCATTGTTTTCTTTGATAAATGAATAACATCTACAATTTTTGATGGTTCATCTGTCATCAATACAATATCTGCCGCTTCTATTGCCGCATCAGAACCTAATCCTCCCATGGCAATACCAATATCCGCTAGGGCTAAAACTGGTGCATCATTAATACCATCTCCCACAAAAGCAAGTTTTCCCTTTTCACTCTTTTCTTTTAGCAAGCTTTCCACTTTTTCTACTTTTCCGTCTGGTAATAATTCTGTGTAAACTTTATAAATTCCTAATTTTTTAGCAACACTTTCACCAACATTTTTTCTATCTCCTGTTAACATCACTGTTTGTTTGATATGATTTTTCTTTAAGTCTTTTATTGCTTTTATAGAATCTTCTTTTATTTTATCTGCTATTAGTATATATCCTGCATACTTTCCATCTATAGCCACATATAAAATCGTTCCTATATCATTGCATTTTGTAAAATGAATTTGTTTTTCGTTCATCAATTTTTCATTTCCCACTAATACATCTTGTTCTCCGATTCTAGCAACAATTCCAAATCCAGATAATTCTTGGGTTTTTATAATTTGTTTTTCATCAATTTCTTTGTTATATGCTTTTTTTACAGATAAAGATATCGGATGATTTGAATAATTTTCTGCATATGCTGTAATCTTCAATAATTCATCTTCACTTATATTATCTGCATGAACTTTTTGTACCTCAAAAACACCTTCTGTTAATGTTCCTGTCTTATCAAATACAATTGTTTCTGTATTGCTAATTGCCTCTAAATAGTTACTTCCTTTTATTAAGATTCCCATTTTGGATGCTCCGCCTATTCCTCCAAAGAAGCTTAATGGAATGGAAATAACTAATGCGCAAGGACAAGATACAACAAGGAAGGATAATGCTCTATATAACCAATCGGAAAATGTTGCATTTTCAAAGATAAGTGGTGGAACAATCGCAAGAATTACAGCAATGATAACAACAATTGGTGTATAGTACTTTGCAAATTTGGTAATAAAATTTTCTGATTTTGATTTTTTACTACTTGCATTTTCAACTAAATCTAATATTTTACTTACGGTTGATTCTCCGTATTCTTTATTGACTCTCATTTTTATAACGCCATTTAAGTTTATTGAGCCACTTAATACTTCGTCTCCTTCTATTGCCTCTCTTGGCAATGATTCTCCTGTTAGTGCTTTTGTATCAAGACTTGTTTTTCCTTTTATCACACATCCATCTAATGGAATCTTTTCACCTGGTTTTATTACAATGATTTCTCCAATTTTTACTTCTTCTGGTTTTACTTTTTGAATTGCCCCATTTCTTTCTACATTTGCAAAATCAGGTCGAATATCCATTAAATTGGCAATGGATTTTCTTGATTTATCAACAGCATAGCTTTGAAATAATTCCCCAACTTGATAAAATAACATGACAGCTACTGCTTCTGAAAATTCACCTATTCCAAAAGCGCCTATTGTTGCTACTGTCATAAGAAAATTTTCATCAAAAACTTTTCCTCTAACTATATTCTTTACTGCTTTTTTAACAATTTCAAACCCAACAATTATATAACTGACTATATAAATTCCCTTATTTACCCATTCATTTTCAAAAGGAATAATGAAAGCAACTAAAAATAATATAAATGCTATGATAATTTTATTGCGTTTCTTCTTCATAGTCTCCTCCTACAATTCTTCTATTTCTACATCAGGTTCTTCTTTTTTTATCATTTTCTTTATTTTCTTGATAATATCTTCTGACATATTTTCAGTACATTTTACGACTAATTTTCCTGTCATAAAACTTAGTGACGCACTTTCAATTCCTTCTATTTTTTGAATGGCATTTTCTAATTGTGCAGCACAATTAGCGCAATCTAATCCTATTAATTTAAATTCTTTTTCCATAATATTTCCTCCTTAAAATTTATTTTCTATGTTCTATATGTTCTATTCCTAATTCAAACAATCCTTTTACATGATCATCATCTAACATGTAATATACTTCTTTTCCTTGTTTTCTGCATTTTACAATTCCAGATCTTCTTAAAGTTCCTAATTGATGTGATATGGAAGATTTACTCATCCCCAAAACATTTGCTATATCACATACACACATTTCATTTTTATCTAATGCAAATAATATTTTTGACCTAGTTGTGTCACCTAATATTTTAAAAAATTCTGCTAATTTATTAAATAAATCTTCATCTGGCATTTTTTTCAATGTATCTTCTACAATGTCTTGATGGATAATATTACAATCACATATAAATTCGTTTTTAGACATTTTTCCTCCTTTCAGCCAATTGTTTATTATAGTATATGCATAAACAATTGAATATGTACTCAACTATTTTAATTTTATTATAGTTGAATGCATATTCAATTGTCAATAGTTTTTTAAAAAAATTTTAATTTTAAAAAAATGTTCCAATAAATTGTTTATGAAACCAGCTATTTTATGTTTGAAATCACTTTTTGGAATTTTCGTATCTTTTTTAAAGTGTTTGACATATTTTGACAAACATTTCACTTTTTTTGTGTTATAGTTTGTTTGTGTACTAGAAAAAGGAGGATTTTTGTAATGAATAAACATATGATTGGCACAATTACTGTTTCTGTTTTTAAAACTGATAATTTTTTTACCTCTTTTGAAATAAGATCAGATAATGAAAATGTACTACCTGTTGTGTATGTAATTGAAGATACTTTGAAAAAGTATTAGACTAACTTTTGTTAGTCTTTTATTTCGGAAAATTTGCAATATGTTTGTTATTATGTTATACTTTTTTTAGTTTTTATTTAAGGAGGTTTTGTTATGAACAGACAAACTCGCAGGCATCCTAGTCATCCTCTGCTTCCCATTCTGTATCCTATGAAAAAACGGATCATTGATCGCCAGAAAAGAAAATCCTCAAGCAAGTCTGTAGGTTACAAGTGTAACAGAAAAATTGATAGATAACCTCAAAAAGCTCTGCTTAACTGGCAGAGCTTTTATTTATTATTCTATTAATTAAGGTTGCTCATTTATATCTTCTAAAAAGTCTTTTCTCTTTCCTTGTACGATTTCCGTATATAAATTTATTTTATAATCTAGTCTTTCAATAGTTGCTTTTATTTCTTCTTGTTTTTCTAATAATTTTTGTCTTTGTTCAACTAATAAATTTTTTCTTGCATCTACAGTTTCTCTTCCTTTTTTAAATAAAGTTACATATTCTATTAGTACTTCTATTGACATACCTGCTGATCTCATACATTTTATAAACTCTATCCATCTACATGACGTTTCATCAAAATCTCTGATTCCTGATTTTGTTCTAGGAACTTCTGGAATTAATCCTATTTTTTCATAATATCTTATTGTATCTTGTGTTAAATTATATTTTTTACTTACTTCTTCTATCGTCATGCTTTCCTCCGAACTTTTATAATTTATTATACTCTTCATCTACTACTGGTTCACACCATTCATTTGAAGTGTTTTCTCCAGGTACTTCTACTGCCAAATGACTAAACCAAGAATCCTTTTTAGCTCCATGCCAGTGTTTTACATTTGCAGGTATTGTTACTACATCACCAGGTTTTAAACTTTGTGCTGGTTTGCCTTCTTCCTGATACCAACCTTCTCCATCAACACATATTAAAATTTGTCCTCCACCATTACTTGCATGATGTATATGCCAATTATTTCTACATCCTGGTTCAAATGTAACATTTGCTATGAATACTTTTGTTTCTTTTGGATTTGTTAATGGTTTTAAATAAGAATTTCCTATAAAATATTGTGCAAAACCAGTATTTGGTTCTCCCTTTCCAAACATTCCACCATGATTTTCTTCTTTATCATCATCTGCATATACTTCTTTCGCTAAATTAAATACTGCCCACGCATTTGGCCAACCAGCATAAAATGCGGCATGAGTAATTATCTCTGCCATTTCCTCTTTTGTTATTCCATTATTTTTAGCATTCATAATATGATATTTTAAAGAATTATCAATTAATCCCTTTCCCATAAATACACAGATAGTTACTAATGACCTATCTCTTAATGATAGTTTGTCTTCTCTTGACCAAACTTCTCCAAATAATACATCATCATTTAATTCGGCAAATTTAGGTGCAAACTCTCCTAATTGCTCTCTTCCTGCTGTTTGTTTTTTCATAATTTATTCCTCCTTCTCTTATATTTTATATATTATCACCTAGAGTTAGCTCTAAGCCAATACTTTTTTTATAATTTATTTCCTATTTTCAAAAAAGTACAATACTATACTCGTATTGTACTTTTTATAAATTATTATAATGTTATTAGTTATCCTATCTGTCATCGTCATCATTATCATCTCTATCATCATTATCATCTCTATCATCGTTATCATCTCTATCATCGTTATCATCATTACCGTTATCATCATCGTCATTATCATCGTCGTATCTGCCGTCATCATATTTATCATCATCATTAACATCTATAGATGATTTAACAATACTTCCATCTTTTGCATGAATGTCATATTCATATTCATTACTTATTGTATCAAATTCCACTTCATAAATTAATATCCCATCATCACAATCAAGTTCAACCTCTAAATTAAACACATCACTAGCTACTACTCCGGCAGTTGTAAAAGCAATTTCTTTAGCTTTTTCTTTTCCAATGTATGATGTTTCATTCGCACTACCTGTAGAATTTACTTCATTTAATACTACATTTTTTGAATTTAGTAATAAATTTAATTCATTAATTGATAACTTTGATAATGAATCAAAAGTATATGCATTTCCTTTAGAATCTTTAATGTCTGATTTTAAAATTCTATTTATTAAATTAGCCTTTCCTTCTGACACATTATTTTCTTTCGCTAATCTTTCTATTTCATCATCGTCTACATACATTTGTGATAAAACAGAACCTTGTATATTTTGTGCACTTAATAATTCATTTATTTCTTTCGTTACTCTTTTTTCTAATTCTTTTGCTTTATTAACATCCTCATTTTTTACCGATACTAATACAGAATTTTGAGCTTCTGTAATGTAACCATTTTTTAACATTGAGCCGATAATGGCATTTACACCTACATCTAAATCTACTTTTTCTAAATCCATATCTTCAAGAATTACCTTTCCGTCATCATTTAATGCATTAACTTCAATAATTTTTTCATTTTTATTTGTTTTTATTTCAAGACTTGGATTTACATCAAAATCTATAATGGAATCTATAGCATTATTGGCATTTTGATATTGTGTAATTCCAAATATGCCAAATGCACAAACAACAACTGTAGCCAATGCTCCTACAAGTTTTGGTTTGAAGAAATTCATTGTTACTTTCTTCTTTTCTGTTGATTCTTGTTTTTCTTTATTTTCATTTTTTTCTTTAACAAAATTCATATTTTTCAACCCTTCCCTTTCTTCACATTGGGTAAGGATATTGTCTAATACATCGGGCACAATTTCTGATATTGTCTGATTTAATCTTTTTTCTATTTCTCGTTTTTTCATATATTTTCCTCACCCATCCTTTTTTTTATTTTTTTGATTGCTCTGTTATATTTTGATAAAACAGTAGCAAGTGGTATTTCTAACATTTTTGCTATTTCTCTATGTTTAAATCCTGACATAGAATGTAGTATTAATATATTTCTTTCTTCATCTGAAATATGTTCAAATACAGTTGATATAAGTATTTGATTTTCAGTTTCATTGATATTCTTATGATCTGCTAAAAACTCACTTAATTCATCTACATTCATGTGATTTCTATTTTTTCTTAATTTCATTAGTGCTAAGTTTTTGGTTATTGTTAATATCCATGCTAATGGTTTCCCATTTGCTTGATAAAAACTAGCATTTTCATATATTTTTATATAAACTTCTTGTAAAACATCTTCTGCTTCATGTAAATTCTTTAATATGGATAATGCAAATCCATATACAGAAGTTTTTGTAAGCTTATACAAATTAGCTAAAGCGTCCTTATCTCCAAAACTAATATCTTGTATATGCTTTTCTAATAAGGATTCTTGATATTCATTCATATTTGGCGCCAACATTTTTGAATTCATTTTTTACCCCTTTCACTATATTAATGCATTAACATTATTTTTTATTGCATTTATTTTTAATTTTTTTTATTATATTTGTAAATTGGCTATTTTGCAATATAAATTCATGGTTTAATAGTTTCTCTAAAAATACGGCTACGCCGTCATCTTCATTCGATAATGTTACTTCATTCGCTTTTTCTTTAATTTCTTCATTTGCATTTCCCATTGCAACACTATATCCTACTTTTTCAAACATAGATAAATCATTAAAACTATCTCCTATTGCAATTGCATCTTTTAAGTCAATAGTTAAATATTTACATAATTTTTGTACGGCATTTCCTTTATTAGATCCAAGATTTCCTATATCACAATATATTGTATCTGTTCTTGGATAATTTGGATCAGTTAAACTTTTATGTCTGTTTTTTATTTCTACTTTTTCTAATTTATCTATTTGAGGAACAAGTTTTTTTATTTTATAAAAATCTTCGTCTGCTATAATACATTGCACAACATCATGGTTATAAACAAAATCTTCTATCTTTCCTTCTAATTTTTCTTCTCGTTCTGGATGTTTTACAATATTGACAACTCTATGTTCCCCAACATCCATGATAAATCTGGCATTTTCCTGTATTGCTATATTATATAATTGTATTAATGCTTTTTTATCCATTATATTAGAATATAAAATTTTATTTTCTTTATAATCATAAATGTTTGCACCATTTGATGTGATAATATATTTACTTGCAAAACATTTTCTACTAATTTCTTCAGTATATTTTCTAGGTCTTCCTGAGCACAATACAACAAATATTCCTTCATCAGTTACTTTTTTTATTGTGTCTATTGTTTTTTGAGAAAGATTTCTTTTATTATCTCTTAATGTTCCATCTATATCAATAAATATAATTTTATACATTTTTTTCACATCCTTTACGAATCATTCGATTTTTCGTGTAATTTTTTAAAAGCTGTTGGTAATGGATACTGTTTCTCCATTTCTTGTTCTGTTACCCATGTCCATATTGTATTTTTATTTTTTACTTCTATTTCATAAGCAACCATATCCCACTCAATATGTGTAAATATATGTTTTGCTGATTTTTTCATTTTTAAATTTTTAAATTGTATATTCCATTGTTTTAAAATTTGAGGAATTTCTTGTTCTGTCACTTCTCCTAATACATTAGGGAATTCATATAAATTGGCTAATATTCCCCTTTTTGGTCTTTTATTAATTGCTATTTTGTTCTTATAGCTTAAAATGAATACTGTTCTTCTTTCTATTTTTCGTTTTTGTTTTTTTATTCTTACTGGTATCTCTGTTGTTAAATTTTCTTTATAGGCTGTACAATATTTTTGAATAGGACATTTGTTACATATAGGTGTTGCATTCGGAATACAAATTTTTTCTCCTAATTCCATTAATCCTTCATTAAAATCTCCCGCTTCTCCTGGCATAATTTCTTGTAATTGATTGGTAATGTCCTTTTTTGTTTCTGGTAGCAAAACATTTTCTTTACTTGCTAATATACGAGATATGACTCTTAATACATTTCCATCAACTGCTGGAACTTTTTCACCATAACTAATAGAAGCAATGGCACCTGCTGTATAGTCCCCTATACCTGGCATTTTTAATAGTTCTTTATAGTTTGTTGGCATCTTTCCTTGATTTTCTTGCATAATTTGTATTGCTGCTTTTTTTATATTTCTTACTCTACTATAATATCCCAATCCTTCCCATAATTTTAATAATTGTTCCTCTGATGCATTGGCTACATCCTGTATCGTTGGTAATTGTTCCATAAAACGAATATAATATTTTTTTACAGCTTCTATTCGAGTTTGCTGTAACATAATTTCTGATATCCACACATGATAGGGGTCTTTATCTTGTTTCCATGGTAAAGTTTTTTCTTGAGCTTGATACCATTTTACAATTGGTTGTACAATTTCTTTTAATTTTGTTTTCATGTATTTTTCTTTTCTCCTCTTTTATATGAGAATTATATACTATTTATTCCTAAATTACTAGCTTACAGACAAAAATAACAGATAATTTTTATCTGTTATTTTTGTCTTCTTTGTTTTTTGAAATTTTTTATTTCTTCATAAATTTCATTCCAATTATTTACTCTTACTATTTCTTTAGCATCAATATCTGCATTCATTTTTGTTGTCATTAAAATTGATTTGATTCCATTATCCGTTAATTCTCTACAAGTTTCATAACTATCTTCTATACATAAATCAATTTTGTTTTCTTTAAAAAATTTTAATTTATCATTGACATGCAAATTTAAACTATCGTATGGAATGCCAAAATCTTTTAAACTTTTTTTAGTAATTTCTTCTGTATTGCAATCCTTGATATTCATTAATCTTGCTGTTACGAAATGTATGGTATCTCCTTCTTCTTTCAATTTTCTAATTGTTTTATCTGCATTAGGAAGCATTGTACATTCTTCTAATACATTCTTGTAATATTTATCAAAAAAGGCAAATTTTGTTTTTTCATCTCAACCATATAAAACTTTTAAGTAATATCTATTTTTAATTAATCCAAAACTATCTCTATTCGTTGGTACTCCCGATATTTCCTCTTCGAATTTATCTGCATATTTTAGCATGGATTTTACTGTTAAAAATGTTGTATCATCTATATCAATTCCTATTCTCATTACTTACCTCCACTTTTCTCCATTAATATATTTTGTTAATGCCATTATAAATGCATATTCTGTTAAATCTATTCTCGAAATTTCATTATGTGTTAATAACTGTATACCTCCACCGTGATTATGTCTTTCTTTGTCTTCTTCGAAAATAATATCCATTACCTCACTAAAATTAGTGTCTATAACATTTTGTACTAAATTATCTGGAACTGGAAAGGATGGGCTTGTTCCATAACTTTCAAAAACTCCATTGTCTTCAATTACTGCAATGTTAGTAATCATCCATCTTCCTAATAAATTATTTATTCCACTTTCTATTCCTAAAAATAAATCTGCTGAAATATTGTTTTCTTTGGCATAACTTTTAAGATTTCTTACTCTATTTTTTGCACCTTCATAAATTTCTTTATTTACTGGTTGGTCTGGAACATCAGATTCCACTGGTATTCCCGTTATTTCAATATTTTTAAAATAATGTTCTAATGCTTTTTTAGCACCTTCAATTTTTCCTTGATTTTTAGTAGCAATTAGTACTTTCATTCTTTCTCGCCTCCTCAAATTTTGCAACATTATGTTGCAATTTTCATATATGCTGCTATTTTTGAGAAATTTGCAATGCTTCGTTGCAAATTTCATGTTTTTCTTATTTATAACATAAAATTGCTGTAAATACAATTATTTTTCAGGTATTAGAGTTTTAATTTTCTAGCAATACTAAAATAAGGCGTTTGTCAGTAAGAACGCCTTATTGGGGTTTAATTTTTATAAAAAAAATAACAGATAATTTCTTATCTGCTATTTCTGGCTTCTTTGCGAGAGACGTTTTCGAAAAGTCTGTCACAAAAAAGTTACTTATTTCCGTTTCAAATTCAGTTATAGCAATATATTGCAAGAATTGTATGTACAAATTGGCAATTTTTTGCTACAACTGTTGTTTATAATTTAACATAAGTTTGTAACATTTGCAAGAGTCTTTAAATTATTTTTTGTAATAATCAGATTTCATTTTTTATATAACAACTTACAATTTTCTTTTAATTAAATTTATTATTATCTTTCCGCTTCTTGCTCTATACTTTTACAAGTATCTGCAATTATTACATCTCCATCACGAAGAGTCCTATATTTTATATTATTTTTGTTGCAATATTCTACTGAATCATCTA
>CALXUT010000002.1 GCA_944391755.1 uncultured Clostridia bacterium | reverse complement strand
TTTCCTGTTGCAACTACTACTACATTCTCTGGTAATTTTAGTCCTTTTCCTATTTCTACCATTCTATTTAATACTAGTGTATATACTAGGGCTTGAACTGCTGGCTTTACATTTAAAAGTTCATCTAGCATTATTACAATTTTTTTGTCACTTGTTTTTGACCTTTCATATACTTCATCTGCTATATCATATATATTTTGTATATTTTCTTCAATTAGCTTTCTTTCCTCTTCTGTTGCTCCTTGCATTATTGCTGTTTTTGCAAAATCTGGTGGTATACTTTGCCCTGTTTGTAAATTTACTGATCCTACCACTTTTTCTGGAAACATATTATTTGTTAACTTTAAATATATTAAATCTGGATATAATGTTTTTATTCTTTCTGTTTTTCCTATTCCTGATGGTCCTCTTAATAATACTGATTCCCCTGCTTCAATCCAATTTTGTATTATTTCTGTATCTGTCATTTTTGCTCTGTCCTGCTCTTCAGTTTTATCTGGATTTAATTTCTGTAATCTAGATTTTCTTGGTTGAATTTCTGGTGTTTCTTCTGTTTGTTTTTCCAAAGTTATTGTCCCTCTTGATTGTTCCAAATCTTTTGATAAATATTTATCCATAAATGTTTTTATATCTGTTTTATCAAAATCTTCTGTACTGTAGCTAAGAGCTCTACTGTCGAATTGAACACCAGCAAAAATTATTTTCTCTGCAATCATCATCTTTGCTTTTTCATCAACCAGCCATTTTACTGGAGCAACTTCTACCCATATATAATCTCCATTTCTATACCATTCTCCATTTGAAAGTTTAACAGTCACATCAAAAAGACTTGCTCCATGTAAATTTGCTTTAATTCTCACATAATTTTTACCATTATATTCATATTCTTGATGAGTTTGTGGCTGGAATATATAATAAGGTGAATCAGCATCAATAGAATCTGTTGTATAACTATTTTTTGTTCTTGAAATAGTTCCACTTTTATACGCGCTTTCTAATCTGTCCTGCATATCTCTTGGAGCTGCTTTTTGTGGGTAATATCCATATTCTACTTCAAGCACACCATCTTCTGCTCTTTTTTTACTTCCTTCATTCATGGGAATTGAGCTTCCTTCCGAAAATGGCAAAGCTGGTCGTCCCCCACAATAGCGTATTTTCATATTGTTAGTGCCTCCATTACCACTATCGCCAATCACGTACACAAAATCCTTTCTCATACCATAACCAGTTTCTGATTTTGTCCAATAACCTCCTGTTATTCCCTCCAAAGAACTATCATTATCTATATAGTCATCTGATGAAAAAACCCCACCTAAAAGAATAGAAAAATCTGTTATTGCTGCTTTTGTTCCTCTTTTTTCTAATATATCTAATTGTTCCCTTCCAAAGCATTGTTCTTTTGTTAAAAAAGTAAAATCACTCATTTATATTACTCCTTATATTTACTATAAACTAATATTAGCTAAAAATTTTATAATACTTTATTACATTCTTGTCACATCTTTTTATGTGTATCATTTAATATGTCTAATATTTCTATTGTTTTTTACTACATTCAGTCTCTGCTATTTTCTTCATCTTTTGTTGTTTGACTTTTATCTTTTAGCTCTTTTTCTAAAAGCGAATTATACATTTTTCCTATATTTG
This sequence comes from uncultured Clostridia bacterium, assembly GCA_944391755.1. GTDB lineage: Bacteria > Bacillota > Clostridia > TANB77 > CAG-508 > CAG-269. Next base: position 3,370 of record CALXUT010000002.1, on the reverse strand, counting down.
TATATGCTGAAGCACCATCTTTTGCATACTCTTCCACCTCTTTTATATTATGTAGAGTTAGTGCCTCTTCTTGTATAATTTCTTTATTTTCAATTTCTGCTCTGTTAGCTTGTTCTGTTTGTTCTTCCAATGATATTGGTCCTCTTGATTGTACTAATTCTTTTGATAAATACTCATCCATAAATCTTTTTATAAATGTTTTGTCAAAATCTTCTGTGTGATATTCATCTTCTCTATCGAATTGTAGTCCAGCCAATATTATATTTTCAGTCATCATCTTATGGTTTTCTTCATCAACCCACCATTTTACTGGAGAAACTTCCACCCATACAATGTCTCCATCTTTATATTGTTCACCATTTGAAAGCGAAAAATCAGGATAAAATGGATTTGCAATAACTCTTACATATCTTTTTCCATCATATTCATATTCTTGATGAGTTTGTGGCTGGAATGGTGTAACATAATCATCATGGCGAGCAGAATCTGTTGTATAACTATTTTTTGTTCTTGAAATAGTTCCACTTTTATACGCGCTTTCTAATCTATCCTGAATATCTCCTGGAACTGCTTTTTGTGGATAATATCCATATTCTACTTCAAGAACACCATCTTCTGCTCTTTCTCCACTCTCTCCATTTGTTGGAATTGAATTTACCTCCGTAAATGGTAACACTGGGCGAACACCGTCTTTTCGAGTCATTGTAGCTTTAACATCGCTTTCTCTACCTTCTGTATTACATACAACTCTCGGAATAGGCATACCATCATCTGATTTTGTCAAATAACTTCCTATTCCTGCCTCCAAATACCTGTCATCTTTTAGTCTATTATAAAGACAATAGCCACCTAAAAGAATAGCAAAGTCTGTTATTCCCGCTTCTGTTCCTCTCTTTTTAAATAAATCTGGTCTGTCCCATCTTAGTTTCAATTCCTCTTTTGTTAAAAAAGTAAAATCACTCATATTCATTACTCCTCTCTATTTATAAATCTCATTATACTTTTATAAAAATATTACTTCTTTTATTATTGTAACATAACAATTTTTTTTTTACAATTTTTTATCTCTAAAATATTAAATAAATTTTCTATAGGTAAATTTCACTTACTTTTTCGAAATTGCTTTTAACTTTTCAATTAACCATAAATTTTCTATACCACAAAAATATACCTTTAAAATAATGAAACTATTTAAATTTTAAGTTCCACTATTTTAAAGGTATATTTTTATTTTATAAAATTACTTGTTATACTGCTTGTTGATTTTCTGATTCTTCTTTATTTTCTGTTCCTTCTTCATTTATTAATTCTAAACTACAGATTGAAACTTCATATGCTACTTTCATTTCTGATGTTCCATCTTCATATTTCTTTTCATATTGTCTTGATTGAACTCTACCTATTATTTTTACTTGAGCACCAACTTCTAAGTTTTGGCAAAATCTTGCATTTCTACCCCATGCTATTGTTGGAATATAGTCTGATTTATTATAAGCTCTATTTACTGCTAATAATAAATCTGCAATTTCTCTTCCAAATGGTGTTTGTCTGTAAATTGGTTTTTTACATACAAATCCAATAAGTACAACTTCGTTTGTTGTTTCTTCTTTTTTTACCATTTCATTTTCTTCTTGCTCTTCAGATTCATTTACTTCTTCTACATCTTTTGCAAACACTGTTAATATTAATTTGTTCTTTTCATTTTCATAACTGTTATAAGATCTGAATTGTCCTTTAATTAATAATTTTTTACCTTCTAATAACATTTCATCTGTTACTAATCTTTCTGAAACTGTTATTGGTATGATGTCTGCATTTCCACTTAGTCTTGGTATTGATAAATTGAAGCAGTAAAACTTCTCTCCATAAATTTCGTGGCTAAATTTTTTTTCGCCTGTAACCTTTCCTACTAATGTTAAGTAGTTGTTTTCTAAATAATTTGTATCCAATTTTATTTCCTCCCTATCTTTTTATTTATCAATTGTAAATTTCTCATATTGCTTTTCTCTTTTTTAAAATTTTCTACATTTCTAATTATACTACATTTTTTTGGATTTGTCTACATAAAAAGTTAATATTTTCTAATTTTTTTGATATTTTTTACCTATTTTTTTGCTTTTCAAGGTTTATTTTGCAAATTATGTAGTTCCTTTATTATGAAAACTGTTAATTCATTATATATTTTTTTGTCGCCTTTTTTATCAATTTCTATTTCTTTTTCCTGTGTTTCAATTATCTCATAATTACTTTTTTCTATATTTCTTTGTAAACATATCATTATTTTTTCTTCTTTTATACTGGAAATGGTTATCGTTGCCTTTGAGTTAAATCCAAAAGTTATTAATTTTATTGGCTTAACAATTTCTATTTTATGGAATATTTCTATATCTACATCTGCATTCATAATTAAGTATTGTACTTTTGAGATGATGTTCTTCATAAATATATATTCTTCTTCTTGTAAATTTATATCTTTTAGAAAAACAATCTCATCAAATTGGATATTTTTTAAATTTCTTATACTTTGTTCATTTATCTCTATGATTTCATAATTTTCAAAAAGTAACTTATTTTTTATTGCTTGAATATCTTTTTTCTTTGCAATGATTCCTATTAATGGCATTTTTATCTCCTTCAATGCCATTATTTACTTTTTTAGTGTGTTTTATTCAGCATAATCTCTATTTTGTAGAAATCTGTGTACCATTATCATTGATAGTATAATTTTCTTTATAGATAAGATTTGAAATGTTTGTAATCTTATATCCTTCAGATTGTATGTTTTTTATTAGCATATCTAAACTATCTGCTGTATGTTCTGTTCCATTATGACATAAAATAATTGATCCATTTTGCAATTTTCCTTTTATCCTATTCCACATTTCATCACCTGTTAAATTTTTGTAGTCTAATGTATCTATATTCCATTGTATTGGATAATATCCATTTTCATTAGCAACCTTTATAACTGTATCATTATATTCACCATATGGTGTTCTATATAAGTCAACTTGCGTTCCTGTAATTTTATGTATTTTACTAGCACTTAATTTAATTTCTTCTAAATTTTTTTCTGCACTTAATTGATTTACATGTGGATGTGTATTACTATGTGTTCCTATCTCATGCCCTGTTTCGAAAATTTTTTTTACTGCTTCCGGATATTTGTCTACCCAATTCCCTACCATAAAAAATGTTATTTGCACATGATTATTTTTTAAAGTTTCTAATATTTGGTCTATATCATCTGCATTCCAGTCGCAATTTCTTTTGTGATAGATTTTTGTTAAAATTAAAAGCAGATTTTATCTACTCTAAATTTACACTTTAAATTTGTAATTAATTTTAATATTTTCTTTGTCAGTTATTT
>CALXUT010000001.1 GCA_944391755.1 uncultured Clostridia bacterium | reverse complement strand
GTAGTAAGTAAAAAGAACGCGAAAGGAAAGGCGAAAAGCCGTCAAACGAAACCGCTTAAGCGGTAGCTTGAAGCAAGGCCTTATAGGCCTATATGAAAATCCACGGGTTCTACCCGTGGATTTTTATAAAAAAGTATTGACTTGAAGTGAACTCTAAGTGATATATAATAATATGAGGAAAACTTTAATATAGAAACGAAATTTTTAACAAGAAAAAATAATATAGGAAAGGAAATGATGAAAATGGAAAAATCAAAAGTATATTTTACAAAGAAAATTACACCAGAAAGCTTAATAAAAATATATGAAACTTTAGGAAGAGAATTAAAAGGAAAAGTTGCTGTAAAAATATCAACAGGAGAACCAGGAGGACATAACTTTTTAAATCCAAATTTAATAAAAGATTTAATACACAAATTAAATGGAACAATTGTTGAATGTAACACTGCATATGCAGGAAGAAGAAATTCAACAGAAGAACACTGGAAAGCTATAAAAGAACATGGATTTTTAGATATAGCAAAAGTAGATATTATGGATGAAGAAGGAGATATGCCGATACCTGTAGAAAATGGATTTCACCTAAAAGAAGATTATGTAGGAGCACACTTAAAAAATTATGATTCTATGCTTGTACTTTCACATTTTAAAGGTCATGCAATGGGTGGCTTTGGAGGAGCATTAAAAAATATTTCTATTGGAATAGGTTCTTCAAATGGAAAAGCATGGATTCATACTGCTGGAAAAACAAAAAAACCATCAGAATTATGGAACAATTTACCAGAACAAGATGCATTTTTAGAATCAATGGCAGATGCTTCTAAAGGTGTCATAAATTATATAGGAAAAGAAAATATGTTATATATCAATGTTGCCAATAATTTATCAGTTGATTGTGATTGTGATTCCAATCCACATGCACCAGAAATGGGAGATTTAGGAATATTTGCTTCAATAGATCCAGTGGCTCTAGCCCAAGCTTGTTATGATGCTGTCGTAAATGCAGAAGATCCAGGAAAAGCAGCTTTAATAGAAAGAATGGATTCAAGACATGGCATTCATACAGTAGAAGCAGCTTATGACTTAGGACTTGGAAATAGAGAATATGAAATTGTAAATATCTAAGAAAGGAACAAAAATATGAAAACATTATATTTTGACTGTTCTAGTGGAATTAGTGGAAATATGACATTAGGAGCCTTACTAGAAATTGTCGGAGATGAAAACTATTTATTAGACGAGTTAAAAAAACTAAATATAGATGGATATAAAATAGAAATCTCTAAGAAAATAAAAAATGGAATTACAGGAACTTATGTGGATGTTATATTGGATAATGAACATCATCATCACGAGCATGATAATCATCATGAACACAACCACGAACATGAGCATAACGATAACCATGAACATAGAAATTTAAATGATGTATATTCTATAATAGATAATAGTTCAATAGATGTAAAAAGTAAAGAATTAGCAAAAAGAATTTTTATGAGAGTGGCAAAAGCAGAAGCAAAAGTACATCATAAATCATTAGAAGAAGTACATTTTCATGAAGTTGGAGCAATAGATTCTATTATCGATATTGTAGGAACAGCTATATTGATAAATAAAATTAATCCAGATAAAATCATTTCTAGTATTATCAATGACGGATATGGATTCATAGAATGTGCACATGGTACAATGACTGTACCAGTGCCTGCCACAAGTGAAATATTTGCTAATTCCAATGTGAGATTTAGACAAATAGATATAGATACAGAACTTGTCACTCCAACAGGAGCCGCAATCATAGCAGAACTTTCTGAAGAATTTACAACATTACCTGCAATGGTAACTGAAAAAATTGGCTGGGGAGCAGGTTTTAAAGATTTAAAAATACCAAATGTATTAAAAGTATATTATGGTGAAATGCAAGAACAAAAACAAACAATTGTGATTATGGAAACAAATATTGATGATTGCTCTGGAGAAATATTAGGATATACATCTGAAAAACTATTTCAAAATGGAGCATTAGATGTGTTTTATACACCTATATTTATGAAAAAAGGAAGACCTGCATATAGACTAACCGTTGCATGTAAAAATGAAAATATGTTAAAACTTCAAAATATTATTTTTAGAGAAACAACAACTATTGGAATACGATATCGTTTTGAAAATAGAACGGAATTGGAAAGAGAACTTATAGAAGTAGAAACCAAATATGGAAAACTAAAAGCTAAGAAAGTAACAAATAATGGAGAAACTTATCTATATCCGGAATATGAAAGTATGAAAAAAATCGCAGAAGAAAACAATATACCATTAAAAGAATTATATAAAGGAGAAGAATATGGAATATCGTATCAATAAAAGAACACAAGATAAAATTAGTGTAATAGGGCTTGGAGCAAGTTCTATATCCCAATCAGACAGAAAAGAAGCTGTTGAAACATTAAAAATGGCATATGAAAATGGAATAAACTATTTTGATTTGGCTGCAGGAGATGCCAATTGTTTCCCATTCTTTGGAGAAGCTTTTGAAAAAGTAAGAGATAAGGTAATTTACCAAATACACTTTGGAGCAAATTATGAAAGTGGTACATATGGATGGACTACCAATTTAGAAACAATAAAAAAATCTATTGCTTGGCAATTAAAAGAACTAAGAACAGACTATATTGATTATGGATTTATTCATTGTCTAGATGAAGAAACAGATTGGAATAATTATGTAAAAAATGGAGTATTAGATTACATAAAAGAATTGAAAGAAAAAGGAATGGTTAAACATATTGGAATTTCATCACACACACCACGACTTGTAGAAAAAGCATTAGATACCAATTTAATAGATATGGTAATGTTTAGTATCAATCCGGGATATGATTATCATCATGGAGACTATGCAAATGGTTCTGCAGATGAAAGAACAAGTTTATATAAAAGATGTGAATCAGAAGGTGTTGGAATATCTGTTATGAAACCATTTTCAGGTGGTCAATTATTAGATGAGAGAACATCTCCTTTTGGAAAAAAACTTACGAGAATACAATGCATACAATATGCCTTAGATAGACCTGGAGTATTAACAGTACTCCCAGGAATAAGAGGAAAAGAAGATCTAATAGAATTATTAAAATATGTTGATGCAACTCCTGAAGAAAAAGATTATTCTATTATTGGAGAATTTGCACCTGCTGATGTGACAGGAAAATGTGTATACTGCAATCATTGTATGCCATGTCCTATGAAGCTAGATATTGGTTTAATAAATAAATATTATGATTTGTCATTAGCAGGAGATAAACTTGCAAAAGACCATTATATGAATTTAGAAAAGACAGCCAAAGATTGTATTGGCTGCGGTCACTGTAATCATAGATGTCCATTTCATGTAAATCAAATGAAGAGAATGCAATTTATTAAAGAGTATTTTGGAAAATAATATAAAACTACTACACAAAATGTAAAAAGTATGATAAAATATTGTAGAAAGAAAAAGGAGGAATTTACATGTCAGGACATAGTAAATGGCATAATATACAAGCCAAAAAAGGAAAAGCAGATGCTGCAAGGGGAAAAATATTCACAAAACTAGGAAGAGAACTATTAATAGCAGTAAAACAAGGAGGACCAGATCCAGCAGGAAATTCAAAATTAAAAGATGTAATTGCAAAATGTAAGGCAGCAAACATGCCAAATGACACAATCAATAATGCAATCAAAAAAGCCTCTGGGGAAGGAAATACAGCAACATATGAAGAAGTTGTATATGAGGGATATGGACCAAATGGAGTAGCAGTCATCGTAAATGCAAACACAGATAATAGAAATAGAACAGCATCTGATGTAAGACATATATTTGATAAAGCAGGTGGAAATCTAGGAACAACAGGATGTGTATCATATATGTTTAATAAAAAAGGTGTTATCGTAATCGAAAAAGCTTCAACAACAATGGATGAAGAAGAATTAATGATGTTAGCATTAGATGCTGGAGCAGAGGATTTCAATGCATCAGAAGAAGTATATGAAATTACAACAGAACCATCAGAATTTTCATCTGTAAGAGAAAAACTAGAAGAAGCAGGATTAACATTCTTAGAAGCAGAAGTTCAAATGGTTCCAACAACAACCGTCGTATTAGACGAAGCTGGACAAGAAAAAATGGAAAGATTAATAGAGAAACTAGAAGACTTAGATGATGTGATGAATGTTTACCATAATTGGGAAGAATAATATACATAAAATTTAATCAATAAAAAATTGTCAATTTTACCAAAAAGTTGACAGTTTTTTTATTTTATAGTAAACTTAAAGTATAGTATAAAAAAGAAAAGGGGGTAATATTATGAAAAAGAAAATTTTATTATTAGTACTACTAGTAGTAATCTTATTAGGGGCAGGAGTTGCCTATGCTTATTTTGCAACAGATGCATTTAAGACAGAAAAAGAAATATTTTTTACTTATCTTTTTGCAGAAGATACAGAGCAAGCAAAAGAAATGGATAATAAATTAACAGAATATTTAAACAAAAAGGAAACCACACCATATTCAAATGCTGGAGAGGCAACAATGACTATGGATTCTGATGATACAACATATAATACAACTGAAGGAATAGAAAATGTGACAGTAGATTTCGAAGGAAATACAGATGTAGCCAAAAAATTAGCAGAACAAACCATATCATTAGATTTATCACAAGGAGTTATCATTCCAATAGAATTTAAAAGAGATGGAGATACATATGGAATCCATTCTGATTTATTAGATGCAAGATTTATAGCAATTAGAAATGAAAATTTAAAAGCATTAGCAGAAAAATTTGATATGGATGCAACAAATCTTCCAGACAAAATCGAACTAGAAAATACACAATTTACAAGTGATGAATTAAAAACATTAAAAGAAAAATATATAAACATATTAAGTGATAATTTAGAAGAAGAATTATTTACAAAAGAGAAAGTTAATAATGAAACTATTATTACTTTAACAATGACAGAAGCAAAAGCAAAAGAAATATTTGAAAAAGTATTTCAAACAATTAAAGACGATGAAATTATATTAAATAAAATACCAGAAGCAACAAGAACAGAATTTCAAAATTCTATACAACAAATGTTAGATGAAATGAGCAATACGACAACTGATGATAACAATAACATAGAAATAAAAATGTATCTAGAAAAAAGAGTAGCAAAAAAATATGAAATAGCAGTTATTGAAGAAAATGAAGCAGTTGGCTCAATGATAATTGAAATCAATGATAATGCGGTTTCAGCTAAAATTTATGATCACACAGATTTATTAGTAGATATGAATATATCTAATGAAAAAGTAGAAAATGATGTTATTATTAAAGCAACAATAAAAATGGAACAAGATGGAGCAATAATAGAATTAAATGCAACAATGCAATATAAAAATTTATTTGCTTTAGATAATGTACAAGAAATATTGGACATAGAGATAAAACAACAAGTAGAAGGTGATGGTGAGTATTATGCAAATACAAATACACAAACAACCTTAAATTATCAAAATACAATAACTTTCTCACCAGACATACAAATAGAAGGATTTAATGAGGAAAATGCTATCATCATTAATGATGCAACAGATGAAGAATTACAAACTTTATTATTAGGAATTTATCAAAAATTAGGATTAATGTAAAGTCATAGTTCTAAAATAAAAAGGAAGAGCATATATTATAATATATGCTCTTTTATTGCATTCAAAAATCTAAGACTATTTTGGAGATGAGAAAATGACAGAACTAGATAGTGTATTAAGTTATATACCACATCAAATAAGAAAAATCATAGGAGACATATCTGAAAGAGAAGAAAAACGGTGAGAAAATTCAAATAGAAGAAATAAGATTGAGAAGTAATAAACCACTATGTTTAAAAGTTGGACAAGAAACTAAAATTATTGATTATGTAGTAAGTCAACAAGAAGTCCTGCAAGCATTCGAAAAAATATGTGAAAACTCTGTATATTCCTATAGAAGGCAAATTTGTGATGGCTATATAACGATTAGAGGAGGGCATAGAGTCGGCATTGTAGGAAGTGCTGTCATTGATAATGAACAAATTATTAATATCAATTATATATCTAGTTTAAATTTTAGAATTGCCAGACAAAAAATAGGATGTAGTAATAAAGTTATAGAAGATATTATTAATATAAAAGAAAATTCCATACATAATACCTTAATTATATCACCACCAGGATGTGGAAAAACGACTTTACTAAGAGATATCATAAGAAATATAAGCAATGGAATAAATGTACTAGGATTTGCAGGAAAAACAGTTGGCGTTGTAGACGAAAGAGGAGAAATAGCAGCTATGTATAAAGGAATACCGCAAAATGATATAGGACTAAGGACAGATGTGATAGACAATATACCCAAAGCAGCAGGAATGAGAAGATTAGTGAGATCTATGTGTCCAGATGTTATTGCGTGTGATGAAATTGGAAGTTTAGAAGATGTTGAAGCTATCGATTATGCTATGTGTTCCGGTGTAAAAGGGATTTTTACAGCACATGGAAAAGATATAGAGGAATTAAATCAAAATCCAGAGATAAGTAAATTATTAAATAAACATATTTTTGGAAGAATTATTTTATTAAATCCCAAAAAAAGAGGAGATGCAGAATGTATATATTTAAATGCTTTTTGTTAATAGTAATATTTGCATTATCAAGTGCAATAGGGATAACCATATCCAAAATTTATGAAAATAGAGTAAAAGAACTCAAAGAATTTAAAAATATCTTAAACATAATGAAAACGAAAATCAAATTTACATATGAACCTTTACAAGAGGTATTTAAGGAAATTGCAAAAGAGAATTCTACAAAAATAGAAAAAATATTTGGAAAAATGGCAAATCAAATCCATTATGCTCAAGTTTCAGAAGTATGGACAAATTGTATTCAAGAAGCAGATATATGTATCAATCAAGAAGACAAAGATGTTTTAAAAAAATTAGGAAAGTTACTTGGACAAACAGATGTTGAAGGACAGGTTAGTGAAATAGATGTGACACAGGGGTTTTTAGATGTACAAATAGAAAAAGCTGAGGAAGAGAAAAAGAAAAATCAAAAAATGTATAAAACTTTGGGAGTTGTGATAGGGCTAGTTTTTGTAATTATACTAATATAAGTAATAATAAAAATGTTTATATATTTCTATTTTTGTCAAAAACATAGCTGTGGTCTTCCTATGGGTCTTTGACTTCAAAATAGGAATATATAAACATTTATAATTAAAAGGTAGTAAGTATAAATTAAAAAAGGGGGAAAACATGGATATAAACTTATTATTTAAAATAGCAGCTATTGGAATTCTAGTTGCAGTTTTACATCAAGTATTAGTAAGAGCAGGAAGAGAAGATCAAGCAATGATGACAACACTAGCGGGACTTGTCATTGTATTATCAATGGTAATACAAGAAATTAGCTCTTTATTTGATGCTGTTAGAACCTTATTCAACTTGTAAAGAGGTGGATTATGGAAGAAATCATTAAAATTATAGGAATCGGTTTAATAGCATTAGTTATTATCATCATACTAAAACAGTACAAACCAGAATACGCAATATATGTTTCTATAATAGCTGGAATATTCATTCTATTTTTAGCTATTGAAAAAATAACAGGAATCATCAATCTATTACAATCCATATCGGAAAAAACATATATAAACAAAACTTTTCTTACTATTTTACTAAAAATAACAGGAATTGCATTTTTAACAGAATTTGCTGTAAGTGTATGTTCTGATGCTGGCGAAAAAGCTATAGCCAGTAAAATAGAAATTGGAAGCAAAGTTATTATCATAACAATGTCAATACCAATTATTACTAGTTTATTAGAATTAATTATGGAGATATTGCCATAAATAGCTATGATACAAGAAAGGAATACATATGAAAAAAATAATCATTATATTTATTTTGATTATATTAATACCAATTTCTGTATTAGCCGAAACAGAAGAAGTAAGTGAAGAAACAAATGAAGAAATCATGGAATCTACTCAAGAAAATTTTAATATATCTCAATTTTTAAAAGATATAGAAAATTATACAGGTGATTTTTTTGAAAACATGGATATAGGCGAAATATTCAATCAAGCAATACAAGGAAATGTTGATAATAAAACACTATATACCAAAATAGTAAGTCTATTAGGAACAGAAGTCACTTCTACTTTAAAAATTTTAATTAGCATTTTAGTTGTCATCGTCATACATGGGATACTGAAATCAATGACTGATAATTTAGAAAACAATCATATATCTCAAATTATCTATTTTGTTCAATACATATTAATTGTTACTTTGATCATGGCAAATTTCACAGATATAATAGAATTGGTAAAAGAAACAACAAACGATTTAGTGGGAATGATAAATGTATTAATACCACTATTACTTACATTAATGGTTTATACAGGAAATATCGCGACAAGTACCATATTAGAACCTGTCATATTATTTGCTATCAATTTTATTGGAAATATCATACAAAATATTTTAATACCAATCATGTTAGTAATCGTAGTATTTTCAATAATATCTAAAATATCTCAAAAGGTTCAAATTGAAAACTTATCAAAATTTCTAAAATCAGGAGTTATTTGGTTTTTAGGAATTGTTTTAACAATATTTGTAGGTATTGTTTCATTAGAAGGGACTTTAAGTAGTAGTGTAGATGGAATTACAGCTAAAACAGCGAAAGCAGCAGTATCTTCTGTAATACCCGTTGTAGGAAAAGTGCTTGGAGATGTTGTAGATAGTGTACTAGGATGTGGAGTAATATTAAAAAATGCAGTAGGTTTTGTTGGTGTGATTGTCATTATTGGAATTTGTGCTATGCCGATCATAAAAATAGCCACATTAAGTATCATATATAGTTTAGCTTCTGCAATTGTACAGCCAATTGCTGACGAAAAAATCGTAAAACTGCTAGAAGAAATGGGAGGAGTATTTAAAGTGTTGCTAGGGATAGTATGTGCTCTTTCTATAATGCTGATTGTAGGAATTACTATGGTTATAAAAATATCAAATAGTGGGATGATGTACAGATGATAGAATTTTTTAGTTCTTGGGCGGAACAGATTGTTTTAGCAGTAATCATTGCTACAATCATAGAATTAATTTTGCCGAATAATAAAAACAAAAAATATATACAGATGGTAATTGGAGTATATATATTATTTAATATCCTATCGCCAGTTGTGGCTAATAAAGACCTTCTAACTTCAATTGATGAATATGATTTAGAACAATATAATAATACGACAAATTCTCAATATGTTATTGATCAATCTTCAATGGATAAGAGATTAGAGAAAATATATTTAGAAGAATTAGAAAATAATATAACAAAGAAGTTTGAGGAAAAGGGATTTGTAATAAGCAAATGTACAATAGATGCAGAATTAGATACTTCCCAAAAAAATGCAGGTATTCATCTAATTAAAGTGACAGTAGAAGATACTGCAAATGAATCAGGAATTAATCAAATTAAAAATGAAATCATCAGTGAATACGAAATAGATGAAAGCAAAATTGAGATAACTATAAAGTAGCTAAAATTACAAAGGAGGCAAATGATGTTTAAGAATCTTTTTAAAATAAATCAAGAAGAAAAAGAGGGCAAGGAAACAAATAAAAAAAGACAAATAGAGAATATAATTGTATTTATCATAATATTAATAATAACAGTAATCATTATAAATAATATGTGGAGTACAGATAAAACGGAGAGTAAAGAAAATACATCAAATTCAGGTAAAGTACTAGCAGAAACCAATGCTGGTACAACTACAACAGACGATTTAGAAACAAAATTAGAAGATATTTTAGAGAGTATAAGTGGTGTTGGCAAAGTAAAAGTGTTAATAAAATATTCAGAAAGTAGTACAGTAGTGGCCATGTATAATGAAACTACATCAGAAAGTACTTCTAAGGAGAATAATGGAGATGGTACTTCAAAAGATGTAACAGAAACGGAAAATAAGAAGGAAATTGTATATTCAGATGAAAATGGAGAGAATAAACCAATTACTGAAAAGGTTGTGATGCCAGTGATAGAAGGGGCAATTGTTACAGCACAAGGAGCAAATAATGCGAATACAAAAGCCTCTATTGTGAGTGCTGTAGAAGCAGTAACAGGATTGGCTGTACATAAGATACAAGTATTTGAAATGGGAGAGTAATTACATAATAAATTGAGAAAGGGGTTATAAAAATGAAGATGAAACTAAAAAAAGGATCAATAGCAATTTATGTGTTGGCTTTAATGCTTGTTACAGCTGGATATTGGAATTATATATCTAAAGAAACACAAACACTAGAAACAGTTAGTATGGGACAAAGTAATCAGAATACAGAAAATACGCAGAATACAGTCACAAATAATGATGAAAATTTAGGGGATGCCACACTCGTGAATAGTAATGATGTAGTTACTGAAACAAACTCAAAAACAGAAAATGAAGATGATAAAGATGACTATTTTGAAGAATCAAAACTTTCAAGAGATACAATGTATTCACAGACATTAGAAACTTATCAAGAAATATTAAATAATACAAATGTATCAGAGGAGCAAAAAGCAATTGTAACACAAGAAATAACAGAATTAAATAAAGAAAAAAATGCCATTATGATTTGTGAAAATTTAATTACAACCAAAGGTTTTGAAGATTGCGTTATATTCGTGAATGTTGATAGTATAAGTGTTATCATTAAAGCAGATGAATTACAAACTGATGAAATTGCACAAATTCAAAATATTGTTTCAAGAGAAATGAGTGCAGAAGTAGAAAATATACATATCATGACAAAGTAATTATTTTTATTATTTAGTAACTAAAAAGATATATTCCTATTTTTTGTCAAAAACATAGTTGGGGTCTTCCTATGGGTATTTGACTTCAAAACAAGAATATATCTTTTTTTATATAATATAAAATTAAATTAAAGCTCTTGATTTTAAAACAAAAATATGATATTCTTCTTATGATGAAAATCAAATAAAAATTAATGGAGGTAATAGTTATGGAATTAAAAGGATCAAAAACAGAACAAAATCTAATGACAGCATTTGCAGGAGAGTCACAAGCTAGAAATAAATACACATATTTTGCAAGTAAAGCAAAGAAAGAGGGGTATGAACAAATAGCTGCCATTTTCCAAGAAACAGCTGATAATGAAAAAGAACATGCAAAAATGTGGTTCAAATTACTAAATGGTGGAGATATTGGGACTACAGCAGAAAATTTACAAGCTGCAGCAGATGGAGAAAATTATGAATGGACAGATATGTATGATGGATTTGCTAAAACAGCAAAAGAAGAAGGCTTCACACATATTGCATATTTATTTGAAGAAGTGGCAAAAATAGAAAAAGAGCATGAAGAAAGATACTTAAAATTATTATCAAATGTAAAAGATGGTAAAGTATTTGAAGCAGGAGAAGTGAAAATCTGGAAATGCAGAAACTGTGGCCATATTGTAGTGGGAACAAAAGCTCCAGAAGTTTGCCCTGTATGTAGCCATCCAAAAGCTTATTTTGAAATAAAAGCTGAAAATTATTAATAGGAGGTATAGTATGAAATATAGATGCATGGCATGTGGATATATTTATGATGAAGTACAAGAAGGAGTAAAATTTGAAGATTTACCAGAAGATTGGGTTTGCCCACTTTGTGGAGTTGGAAAAGATATGTTCGAAAAAGTAGAAGAATAATGTTTACTAAGTAAGGAGAGCAGGAATAACCTGAATGGAATATGGAAAAAAATAAAAAACGAAAAATAAATAAAAAAATGATAATAATCGTTGCAATTGTACTAGTAGTTATTGCTATCATAATAGCGACAATAATCTTATTAAATAAAAAGAAAGAGGAACAAAATCCAGAAGTAAATAATGAAATTGAGGTTGGACAATTTGTTTCTGAAATAGATATGACAGACACTACAAATAGTGAAGGAAATACAATTGATAGAGTAGAAACTTTTTTTCCAGATATTCCTAATGGCGAAACTGGATATATTACAGCAACAACTCCTAAAGATATAGCAACAGCATATGAGATTACAATAGAAAGAGATATGAGATAAAAAATAAGATATAACAATAGTTTATTCAAATTGTTATATCTTATTTTTTATTTGAAAATGTTGTAGAATTATTTTGGGCTTATCCTTGTTTCCATTTCATACTAATTTTATCTTGAGTTTTTTCTTTTTTTGGTGAAATGAAACTAGCACGATATTCTTGTTTCCAAATAGGTGGAATAAAATATCCATTTCCTTTTGAATGAAAAGCAGGAGCAATTGGAGTAGTATAAGGTACTCCAAATGATTTTAAACTACATAATCCAGTTGCATATATAAATAATCCTATTCCAATTCCTAAAAAACCTGTTGACACGCCAAGTGCAATAAATAAGAATCTAAAAATTCGAAGATGAAAACCAAATGCAAAGTCTGGAATAGCAAAAGATGCAATACCAGTAATTGCTACAATAATGATTAATGTAGGGCTAACAATACCAGCATTAACGGCCGCATCGCCCAATATCAAAGCACCAACAATTCCGATAGTTGAACCTATAGGGGATGGTACTCTTAGACCTGCTTCTCGAATTAATTCAAAAGAAAATTCCATTAATAATAATTCAAATATAATAGGAAAAGGTACATTTTCTCTAGCTGCTAAAATAGAAAATAGCAACTCTGTAGGCAAAAGTTCCTGATGAAAACTTGTTATCGCCATATAAATACCAGGCAATAATAATGTTATGATTGCTGCAATGATTCTGATAATTCTTAGGAAATTCGCAAAAAGTGGTATTTGATTTGTATCTTCTGGTGAGAATAAAAAATCTTCTATCGTTGCAGGCATAATTAGAGCATAGGGATTTCCATTCACTAAAACAACAACACGACCCTGTAATAAATATTTTGTACATTTATCAGGTCTTTCTGTTGAAATAATTTTTGGAATACCGAAATCTCCATCATCTTGTATTAATTGTTCTAATTGTCCAGTAGATAAAATAGAATCCACAGATAAATTGTTTAATCTGTATTTTACTTCAGCAACTAAATCCCCATTTGCAATATTTTGTATATAACAAACTCCGCATTTTGTTTGACTGATATTTCCAACAGGAATATTTTCTATCACTAAATTTTCATTATTGACAGAACGCCTCAAAAGAGATGTATTTGTTCTTAAGTTTTCAATAAATCCTTCTTGTGGACCTTTTATAATTGTTTCATTTTCAGGATTATTAATACTTCTTTGCTTATAATTTTTTACATCTATATCAAAAGCAATGGTTAGTGTATCTATAAAAAGTAAACAGTTCCCTGAATTTATACTGGATAAAACTTTTTCAAATTCCGTAACTTTTTTCACACTTGTTTGTGGAAGCAGGCGATAATCAACATATTCTGCGAGATTATTTTGAAAGATTGAATTGTTTTGTTTTCTTCTTAACATCAAAGGTTCTAGCACAAAATCATTGATAGAGATAGAATCTGCAAGCCCATCAATATAGATAATAAAAGCTTTATATTCTTTGTTATTGGCTGACATATTAAATTCTCTAATGATAATATCACTATTTAGTAAAGTATTATATTTACTTTTCAAAAATTCTAAATTTTGTTGAATACTAGGAAATACATTTGTTTTCATTTCCTGTGTATTTGGAGGTATATTTCCTTTATCATTTAGAATTGAAAAATCGTGAATATTTTCATTATTTTGCTTAAATAAATTATTAATAAAATTCTTAATTTCCATATTTGTAATATTTACAAAAATCATTTTTTTATTCAAAGGACGTTCTTTTTCGTAAAAATTTAACAAAAAGGAATGTCCTGAAAGTACTAAACGTAAAAAAGTATCAAAAATACTACCATTTATAAAAAAGAAATGGTATAATAAATATAGTTAGAGAAAAAAGGAGGAACAAATGAAAAGAAGAGGATTTGTAACTGTAATTTTAATTGTAGTAGTAATATTATTAATAGGACTAATTGGATTGTTTGGATATGCAATATATATGCAAATAACGGGAGAGGGAAGTTTAAAAATAAATTTTGACAAAGAATCAGGAATTTCTATAGGAGGATATGACAATCCAACGATTGACAACGAAGATGTAACAACATCTAGTAATATGACACTTTCTGGCGTAAATGGAGATAATACAAATACACAAAATAAAATAAATAGAAATTTATATAACCAATTAAGTAATACTGCGAAAACAATATATAGTGAATTGTATAAAAATAAAGAAAATTTAAAAACAGGTACCTATAAAGTTGAATTTGGAGAATCTTTTAGTTCATTGCTATCTAAAGAAGGTGGAGAAGAAGAACTAAAAAGGGAATATCAATCTGCGATAGAGGCTTTGTTATATGATAATCCAGAAATTTTTTATTTAGAAGTAACAAATATGTATATAAAAATTGAAAAAATAACAAGGATAACAGGTATAAAATATAATGTATATATTGATAATTCATCTAATGTTAGTTATTTAGCAGAAGGTTTTTATTCAAAACAAAGTGTAGATGAAGCAGATGCTAAAATTGAACAAGCTAAAAATGAAATATTATCATTAACTACAGGAAAAAGTGATTATGAGAAAATAAAAATTGTTCATGACTATCTTATTGACAATATAGATTATGATACAACCGTATTGCAAAGTAATATTTATAATATATATGGAGCATTAGTGTCAAAAAAATGTGTATGTGAAGGATATGCAAAAGCATTTCAGTATTTAATGAATGAGTTAGAGATTGACAATACTATTGTCATTGGAACAGCAACAAATAGTAATAATGAAACAGAAAATCATGCATGGAATTATGTAAAATTAGATGGTAATTGGTATGCAATTGATGTAACATGGGATGATCCGGTAATCATTGGAGGAGGAAAATTATCAGATAAATCAAGGTACCAATATTTTTTAAGGGGTTCATCAACATTTTACCAAAATCATGTAGAATCAAATACTTTTACTGAAGGAGGACAGTGGTTTACATATCCAACATTAAGTGTAAATGATTATGATGCATAAAGAAAGGAAAAAAAGTATGTTAGATATAGAAGAAAATCTTAGAAAATTAGAAATATTAAGAGAAAAATTAAAAAGTTTAGGAGATTCTCTTTGACATAGATAGAGTAAAGCAAAAAGTTCAAGAACTAGAGAAAACTACTCAAGAACAGGAATTTTGGCAAAAAGAACCACAGGAAACAGGAAAAGTATTATCACAATTAAAACAATTAAAAAATAAAATAGAAATGTATGAAAAGACAGAAAAAGAAGTTGGCAATTTAAAAGATTTAATAGAATTAATGAAATTAGAGAATGATGATGAAATTGCTAGAGAAATAGAAAAGTCAATTCCAAAATTAGAAAAAGAGATAGAAAACATAGAATTGCAAACATTGTTATCAGGAAAATACGATAAGAGTAATGCTATATTGACTTTACATCCAGGTGCTGGAGGAACAGAATCTCAAGATTGGGCAGAAATGTTATATAGAATGTATACTAGATGGGCTGCAAAAAATGGATATGAGGTAAAAGAACTAGATTATCTTGAAGGAGAAGAAGCTGGCATCAAAAGTGTAACATTTGAAGTAATTGGTGAAAATGCCTATGGATATTTAAAAGGAGAAATGGGAGTTCATAGATTAGTAAGAATTTCACCATTTGATGCAGGTGGTAGAAGACATACATCTTTTGCATCACTAGAAGTTTTGCCTGAAATAACAGATGATATACAAATTGAAATAAATCCAGATGATTTAAGAGTTGATACATATAGAGCTTCAGGTGCAGGAGGTCAACATATTAATAAAACTTCATCAGCAGTAAGAATTACGCATATTCCAACAAATATAGTAGTGGCTTGTCAATCAGAACGCTCTCAAATTCAAAATAGAGAAACTGCTATGAAAATGTTGAAATCAAAATTATTGGATTTAAAAGAAAAAGAACAAAAAGAAAAAATAGAAGATTTAAAAGGTGAACAAAAAGATATTGCTTGGGGAAATCAAATACGATCTTATGTATTTTGTCCATATACTTTAGTTAAAGACCATAGAACCAATTATGAAGTTGGTAATGTGGAATCTGTGATGGATGGAAATATAGATGGTTTTATAGAGGCTTATTTAAAATATATACATATGTAATCATTAAAAATATAAATTTAAAATATTTCGTGTTTAAAACATAGCTAGGGTCTTCCTATGGGTCTTAAACACTCAAATTATTTTAAATTTATATTTTTTTTATTAAAATGCTTGTAAAAAAAAAGATTATTGATATAATAGTAAGGTAGTTTATATATTTAATGGGAGGAATTGCAGATGATAAAGAAAGTAGCGATATTAGCAAATGGTGGAGATGTAGCTGGATTTAATGCTGTTATAAGAGCAATTGTAAAAACAGCTGAAACAAATGGTGTGGAATGTTATGGTTTCATAGAAGGATATGAAGGACTTTTAAAAAATGAATATGTCAAATTAAGTACAGGGGAATATGAAATGGCATCAGGAATATTACCAAAGGGTGGATCAATAATAGGATCATCAACAAATGCGAATGTTTTTAATTATAAAGTAGAAAATGAGAATGGTGAAATAGAATATAAAGATTTATCTGATATATGTGTAGAGAATGTAAAAAAAGATGGATTTGATTGTATATTTACATTAGGAGGAGATGGAACACAAAAATCAGCAAGAGATTTTTCACTAAAAGGAATCAATGTAATAGGAGTTCCAAAAACAATAGACAATGATGTAGCTTGTACAGAAATTACATTTGGTTATAATACAGCTGTATCAGTAGCTATGGAAGCACTAGATAGGTTACATACAACAGGAGAAACACATCATAGAATTATGGTATTAGAAGTTATGGGAAGATATGCTGGATGGATAGCATTAGAATCAGCAATCGCTGGTGGAGCTGATATTGCATTAATTCCAGAAATACCATATGATATCAATAAAGCTGTAGAAAAAGTAAATGAAAGAATAAATGAAGGAAAAGAATTTAGTGTTGTTGTTGTTGCAGAAGGAGCAGCACCTAAAGGTGGAACTGTAACTGTATTAAATACAAGAGATAATGGAGCTGGAGTAGATAACACAAAATTAGGAGGTATAGGACCAATCGTTGCTAAACAATTAGAAGAATTAACAGGATTAGAAGCAAGAAATACAACACTAGGATATATGCAAAGAGGAGGAACACCAACAGCATTTGACAGAGTACTATCTACCAAATATGGAGCTAAAGCAATGCAACTTGCACTAGAAGGTAAATTTGGAGTATTAACGGTTATTAAAAATGGAAAATTAGATTATGTTTCTTTGGAAGATGTAGTAGGCAATAATAAAAAAATAGGAGCAGTATCTGGAAATACAGCAGAAAGTAATTTAAGAAAGGTTACAATGGATGATGACTTAGTAAAAACTGCAAGAAGTATAGGCATTTGCTTGGGTGATTAAAATTCACATAAATTTCACAAAAATTCTATTGACAAATGACACTGTGTCACATATAATGACATGGTGTCATTTATAATGGGAAGGAGGATATGTTAATTAGCTAACATAGAATGTAAAAATGCCTAAAGAAACATTTTTAAAACTTTCTAGAGAAAAACAACAAAAAGTAATTCATTCAGCCAAAAAAGAATTTGCAAGAGTGCCAATACAAGAAGTTTCCATAAAAAATATAGTGGAAGATGCAAAAATAGCAAGAGGAAGTTTTTATCAATATTTTGAAAGTAAAGAAGATTTATTAAATTATATATTAGCAGAAAAAATAGAAGAAACAAACCACAAAATAAAAAACAAGATAAAAGAATGTAAAAATCTACTGGATACATATGTGTATTTATATGATTTGATGATTAAAGAGTTTGTCGATAATGATGAAAAAAATCTGTTTAGACAAATTTTTGAAAATGTAAAATCATCAGATGAGAATATATTTAATTTATTAAAAAATACTAAATTAGAAAGTATTACACAATATTTTGAATTATTTGATTTATCTAATTTAAAGATAGAAAATAAAAAAGAGTTTGAGATTATATGTGATATGTTAAATATTATTACTAGAAGAGCTATTGTTAAGAATTTTAAGCACAATTCAAAAGAAAAAAGTAGAAAAGAATTCTTAATGCAAATAGATTATATTAAATATGGAATTATAAAAAAGGAGGAAGAAAATGTTTAAAGTATTAAAAAATTTAAAACAGTCTTGGATATCAGTAATTGTAATAATAGCTTTATTATGTTTACAAGCAGCAGTAGACTTAGAATTACCAAATTATACATCAAGAATTGTAAATGAAGGAATTCAAGCAGGAGGAATAGAAGATTCTGTACCAGAAATTATTACAAAAAATGATATGAATATAATATTGCTTTTTACAGATAATGATGATGAAATTTTGGGAAAATATACTAGTGCTAATTCTGATAATTTAAGTAAAAAACAAGAAAAAACATTAGATAAGTACTTAGAAGAAGATAGTAAATTAAGTGAACTTTTTGTGATAAATGATTTAAATCAAGAAGAAAGAAATAAACTTGCAGAAATATTAATAGAACCAATTATCATATCACAATCAATTCAAAATGAAGAAATGTCAGGACAATTAAAAGAAAGACTATTATTAAATGTTTCAGAAGAACTAAAACCAACATTTGAGGAAATGTCCATATCTGAGATTATTCAACTAATGCCAGAAGAAAGTGTAAGTCAAATTACGCAAGAAATTACAAACCAAATTGACCAGATGCAAGACTCTATCAAAGAACAGGCGGCTGTATCATATGTTAAAAAGATATATATGAATGCTGAGGTAGATACAGATAAAATACAGATGGAT
Source organism: uncultured Clostridia bacterium (assembly GCA_944391755.1). Classification (GTDB taxonomy): domain Bacteria; phylum Bacillota; class Clostridia; order TANB77; family CAG-508; genus CAG-269. Next base: position 50,713 of record CALXUT010000001.1, on the reverse strand, counting down.
TACATAATGCTAACAGGAATCAAAATGCTTGGATTAGCTTTTGTAAGTATGGCGTCAGGTATTACTATTATGATGCTATCATCAAGAGTTGCCGCAAGACTTGCAAGAACTTTAAGAGAAAAAGTATTTAATAGAGTATTAAGCTTTTCAAATAAAGAATTAAGAGAGTTTTCTACAGCATCACTAATAACTCGTAGTACAAATGATGTTCAACAAATTCAACAATTGATGTCTATGTTATTTAGAACAGTCGTATATGCACCAATTATAGGAATTGGAGGAATTATAAAAGTATTAACTCAAAGTAATAGTTCGATGGCTTGGATTGTAGGTTTAGCTGTAATTGCTATATTAATAACAGTTGCAACATTATTTGCGATAGCAATACCAAAATTCAAAAAGTTACAAGATTTAGTGGATAAATTAAATAAAGTTTCAAGAGAAATATTAACGGGATTACCTGTAATAAGAGCATTTCACACTGAATCAAAAGAGGAAAATCGATTTGATGATGCAAATAAAGACTTGATGAAAGCAAATATATTTGTCAATAGAGCAATGTCTATAATGATGCCAATGTTAATGCTGATTATGAATGGTGTATCTATATTAATTATTTGGGTTGGAGGACATAATGTTGACCAAGGTATTATGCAAGTTGGAGATATGTTAGCATTTATACAATATGCTATGCAAATTGTCATGAGTTTCTTAATGATATCAATGATATCAATTATGCTTCCAAGAGCATCTGTTTCAGCAAATCGTATCATGGAAGTTATTGAAACAGAACCAAGCATAAAAGACAAAAAAGAAACAAAGAAATTAGATCCAAGTAAAAAAGGATTAGTAGAATTCAAAAATGTATCTTTTAGATATCCAGATGCAGATACTGAAATACTAGAAGATATAAACTTTACAGCTGAACCAGGAAAAACTACAGCCATTATTGGAAGCACCGGAAGTGGAAAATCAACAGTAGTAAATCTAATACCAAGATTTTATGATGTTACAGGTGGAGAACTTTTAGTTGATGGTGTCAATGTAAAAGATTTATCCCAAAAAGAATTAAGAGATATCATTGGATTTGTACCACAAAAAGGTGTATTATTCTCAGGAACAATCGAATCTAATATTAAATATTCAGATGAAAATATGTCAGACGAAAAAATGCTTGAAGCTGCAGAAATAGCACAAGCAACAGAATTTATTGATGCAAAACCTGATAAATACAAATCTGAAATTGCACAAGGGGGAAACAATGTTTCAGGAGGGCAAAAACAAAGATTGTCTATTGCAAGAGCAATTGCGAAAGATCCAGAAATATTTGTATTTGATGATAGTTTTTCAGCATTAGATTTTAAAACAGATGCAACTTTGAGAGAGGCATTGGCTAAAAGAACGAAAAATAAGACTTCTATCATTGTAGCACAAAGAATCAGTACCATTTTAAATGCAGACAAAATAATTGTATTAGATGATGGAAAAATCGTAGGGCAAGGAACACATGAAGAATTAATGAAAGATAATGAAACATATAGGCAAATTGCTTTATCACAATTATCTGAAGATGAATTAAATAAAAGGGAAGGAGGAGAATAATATGCCAGGACCTATGGGTGGACCAAGAGGTGGTCAAACATTAGAAAAAGCAAAAGATTTTAAAGGTACAACAAAAAAATTAATCAAAAATTACTTGTCAAAATATAAAATTGGTTTAATAATCGTTTTATTATTTGCAATTGGAAGTACTATATTTTCAATCGTTGGACCTAAAATTTTAGGAAATGCAACAACAGAAATATTTAATGGTTTAGTTAATAAAATATCTGGTAATGGTGGAATCGATTTTGGAAAAGTAGGAATGATACTATTAACACTATTAGGGTTATATTTATTAAGTGCATTATTCTCTTTCATTCAAGGTTTTGCAATGACAGGTATTGCACAAAAACTTACATATAACCTAAGAAAAGATATATCAAAAAAGATAAATCATCTTCCAATGAATTATTTTGATAAAAGAACAAATGGAGAAGTTTTGTCAGTCATAACAAATGATATTGATACATTAGGAATGAATCTAAACCAAAGCGTTACACAGATAATTACAGCAATATGTACATTGATAGGAATTGCAATTATGATGTTATCTATTAGTTGGCAAATGACATTAATATCCTTAATTGTTATGCCAATTGGAGCATTATTAGTGAAGATTATTGTAGGTAAATCACAAAAATATTTTAAAAGACAACAAGATTATTTAGGACATGTAAATGGTCAAGTAGAAGAAATCTATTCTGGATTAACAATTGTTAAAGCATTTAATGGTGAAGAAAATGCGAAAGAAGAATTTTCAAAAGCAAATAAAGAATTATATAGATCAGCATGGAGATCACAATTCTTATCAGGACTTATGCATCCAATTATGAATTTTGTTTCAAATATAGGATATGTAGGTGTTGCTATAGCAGGAGGTTATCTAGCGATTCAAGGAAGAATTACAGTTGGTAATATCCAAAGTTTTATACAATATAATAAACAATTCACACAACCAATCAATCAAATTGCACAAGTTTCAAGTATGTTACAAGCAATGGTAGCAGCAACTGAGAGAATATTTGAATTCTTAGAAGAAGATGAAGAAGTGGAAACATATGTTGAAGGAACAACAACAGAAGGATTAAAAGGAAATGTTACCTTTGACCATGTAAAATTTGGTTATAATCCAAATAATATTATCATAAAAGATTTTAATGCGACTGTTCATGAAGGACAAAAGATAGCAATTGTAGGCCCTACAGGAGCAGGAAAAACCACAATGGTAAAATTATTAATGAGATTTTATGATGTAACAGATGGAAAAATCTTAGTAGATGGTCATAATATAAAAGATTTCAAAAGAGGAGAACTTCGTCAAATGTTTGGAATGGTTCTTCAAGATACATGGCTATTTGGAGGAACTGTAAAAGAAAACATTAAATATGGAAAAGAAGATGCAACAGATGATGAAGTTATTCAAGCAGCAAAAGCAGCCCATGTGCATCATTTTATAAAAACACTACCAAATGGTTATAATTCTGTATTAAATGAAGAATCAAGCAATGTTTCAGCAGGTCAAAAGCAATTGCTAACGATTGCAAGGGTTATACTTGCAGACCCTAAAATATTAATTTTAGATGAGGCTACAAGTTCCATAGATACAAGAACAGAAATTGAAATTCAAAAGGCTATGGATAACTTAATGAAAGGTAGAACAAGTTTTATTATTGCACATAGATTATCAACAATTAAAAATGCAGATTTAATACTTGTTATGGACCATGGCGATATTGTTGAACAAGGAACTCATGAAAAATTACTTGCAAAAGGTGGCTTTTATGAGAAATTGTATAATAGTCAATTTGATGAGGAAGAAGAGTAAATTGAAAGGTAGACAACAAAAAAAGACGGGTGCTCCCGTCTTTTTTATGAGTTACCATTTCTTACTAGCTTTGATATAGCTTCTGCGACGCACTAAATTAAAATCATATAAAAGAGGAGATATTATTAAAGTTAATTTAGGATTTAATATCGGAAGTGAGTTAGGTGGATTACATTATTGTGTTGTCATAGATAAGAAAAATAATAGAAATTCACCAGTAGTCACAATAATTCCTTTATCTTCTCAAAAGACAGATAATATTAATAAAAATTCTGTTATACTAGGAAATGATATTTATAATAAATTAGTAGAAAAATCAAATAAATTACTGGAAGATAGTAAAAAGAAAATTGAAGAGAATAAAGAAAAGTTATCACTAGAAACAAAAAAATTAAAACAAAATAATGCAACATTAAATAAAATCTATTTAAAATCTATTGAATTAAACAATAATGTTTCAGAAGCATATAAAAAATTAGAACTCGCTGAGAAAATTTACAAAGAGGTTCAAAAGATGAAAAATGGTAGTATAGCTATAATCAATCAAATCAGAGTAATCAGTAAACAAAGAATTTATGATCCAAAAACAGAATTTGATATATTATCAGGTATAAAGTTATCTAATGAAAATTTAGACTTAATAGATGACAGAATGAAAAAAATGTTTATTAAAATTTGAATATTTATCTTGACTTAAGAGTATAATATATATTATAATATATTAAGAAACACATTTGTCGTGCAATAAATTATATTGTGTACCGGCACGAAAGAATACACATTCCTTGTATAAAATGCAAGGAATTTTTTATTTGGAATGAAATGAAAGAAAATCATTAAAAAAATGTAATGAACAATAAAATATCTCTATAACAAAATTATATACAAAAATCAAAAAAACATAATAGAAAATTTTTCTATTATGTTTTTTTATTGTAAAAAATTTAAAATGACAATTTTTGACTAAATCTTTTTCAAAAAAATTGGAACAATATAAATATAAAACAAAAAAGGAGGAATTTAAAAATGAAAAAAATCATTAGCATAATTGCTATATTCATCTTATATAGTTTACTTATATTCACACCAAATGCATTTGCATTAACATTAGACGCCATTTCAGTAAACACAGATAAAACAACAATAAGACCAGGAGAAGAAGTAAAAGTAACCATAGAATTTGGTGCACCATTAGGAGCTTATACATTTGATATAGCATATGATAATAATTTATTTGAATATGTATCTGTAGATGGAGGAACACCAAATGATACATCAGACAAAGTAAGAGTTGTTTTCCATGATTCATCAGGAGGAAGTAATCCAAGAACCAATATGAGCATTACATTTAGAGCAAAAGAGGGAATTACAACTTCAAATCCTACAGAATTCTCTATAACAGCAGAAGGAATGACAAATCCAGATGCATCTGATAATTATGATGATATCGCTGTTCCTATTACTAAAGATGTTACAGTAGAACCAGAATATATAGATTATACATTTGATTTAACATATACAGGTGACATTATAAAAGATGAAGAAAAAGAAATGGTATTATCTTATTCATCTCCAATGGGAAGATATTATCAAAAAGCGAGATTGGTCGCAGAGGCACAAACAACATCAAGAGGAACAGTAAGATTATTAGGAACGGACCAATCACAAATGGAACATGACATTATTCAGAGTGGCTGGGGGGATTCACAAGGATATGAGATAGGTGGAAAAGATGTTTCTCAAGTTTTAAATGTAAGAGCAATTTTTAGTGAAGCTGGTGAATATACAATTACATTAAAATTGATTGATAGAGAAAACTCAGATAGTACAATTGCTGAAAAACAATTTAGTTTCACAGTAGCCGAAACAGCAACAACACCATCAACTCCAAATCCATCAGAACCAGAACAAACTCTACCAACTGAACCAGAAGAAAATCAACCAGAAATAATCACACCACCAGAAGAGGTTACAAAAGAATTACCAACAACATTGCCTAAAACAGGTTATAATATGTATGTTCCAATTATTTTAACAATAGTTCTATCTGCAAGTATATATGTAATAATTAGATTTAAAGAAAAAAATAAGTAAATGAGAAAAATCTCATTTACCTACATAAGGAGAAAACTGATGAAAGGGAGGAGAAAAAATAGAATTATTAAAAGTATTCTTATTGGAATGATAACAATAGGGATAAGTTATATTTTTTTTGATACTTATATTACAAAAAAATATGAAAAACAAATGGACTCATCTTATATGGTACAAAATACAACAGCTGAACAACAAGAGACGAATGAGATACAAACAGTTACAAAAATATATCCACAAGAGGAAATTATAAAAGAATATAAAGGATATGATGTGTGTGCTAAAATAGAAATACCAGCTATAGAATTAGAAACGTATGTATTAAAAAATTATTCAACACAAGCATTAAATATTTCTGTAACAAAATTCTGGGGAGTAAACCCAAATGAAATTGGGAATTTTTGCGTAGCAGGACATAATTTTATTAATGAAAATATGTTTAGAAATTTAAAAAAACTAAATATAGGGGATAAATTAATGCTTACAGACAATACTATAGGAAAAATAGAATATGAAATATTTGATATTTATACAGTTGTACCAGAGGATACAAGTTGTTTATTTCCGATAATAGATGGAAAAAGAGAAATCACTTTAATTACTTGTACGAATGATTCAACAAAAAGGATTATTGTAAAAGCTAGGGAGGTTGAATAATAAAAGTGAAATTACTGAAAAATAAAAAAAGTTATCTATTTATAGTTATCTTATTTATTTTAATAACTTTAATTTTGTATTTATATTTTAGAGTAAATGCATTTACTGAAACTACGAACTTAGAAGATTTTCCAAGTAGTTACAGACCATATATAGAAGAAATATTGAAAAAGCATCCAAACTGGAAATTTACACCTTTATACACCAATTTAGATTGGAATTATGTCATAGACCAAGAGAATATATTTGGAAAGAATTTAGTGCCAATTAATTATTCCGATAGTTGGAAAAACACAACACCTGGACAATATAATGTTGAAGTAGATGCAGGTTGGGTAGATAGTTCTAGACAAGCTGTAGAATATTGTATGGATTCCAGAAATTTTTTGAATGAAGTAAGATTATTTCAATTTGAGGAATTATCCTATGATGCTAGCACTAATAATCTGGAGGGAATAGAAAAAATATTATATGGTACAGAATTTTACAATACACTGGTATCCTATTTAGATAGTAATGGAAGTACGATTTCAACTTCTGCAAAATATTCTGATTTAATATTAAAAGCAGGACAAACTTCCTATGTAAGCCCATATCATTTAGCATCTCGTATAAAACAAGAAGTAGGACCTTTTTTATCCCATAAATCCATTAGTGGAGATGTGGATGGTTATAAAGGATTGTATAATTTTTATAATATAGGTGCAACAAGTTCTGCAGAACCTATGGGAGCAATCAAGAATGGATTACAATATGCCAAAGATGGAAAAGGAGCAAGTACAGAAACAAAAAATAAATATTTAATTCCATGGAATACAAAGGAAAAATCAATAACAGGTGGAGGTATATTTATTGGTTCAAGTTATATTAATGTTGGACAAAATACCATCTATCTACAAAAATTTCATGTGAGTGGTGGTAATAGTGGAAGTTTATTTTGGCATCAATATATGACAAATGTTTTAGCACCCTATAGTGAGTCAAAATCTATTTATAATGGATATCAAAAAACAGGAATTTTAGATACTTCTATGAGTTTCATCATACCGATTTATAATAATATGCCAGAAATTCCAGTACAAAGTCCTAGCATTAATACAAGTGATTATGTAGAAGATAATACTAAAGTGTATTGTAATGCGACAAATGTAAATATTAGGTCAGGTCCAGGAACTTCTTATGAAGTCATTACAATGGTTACCAATCAAGATAAAATGACGAGAATTGCAAGAGGTGCACAATCTGGAGAAAGATGGGATAGAGTTGTATTAGAGAATAGAATTGTGGGTTATATTTATCAAACTTATGTAACAGAAGTGCCTGCAGTAGAAATTGAAAAAATAGATATTCATATAGATAATTCTACTTTACAAAAAGGAGAAATGAAACAACTGCAAATTACGATTTCTCCAGAAGAAGCAAGTGACCATAAAATTATTTATACTTCAAGTAATCCAGAAGTAGCAACTGTAGATGATAAAGGAAACATTCAAGCAATTCGTTCCGGAACAACAACTATTACAGTAAAAGCAGAAGAAAATTCTGTACAAAATCAAATAGAGGTTCATGTATATAGTAAAGTAACAGGAATAACAATAGATCAAACAGAAATGTATATGCAAATTGATGATACTTTTAAAATTAATGGAACTATTGAACCAGATGATGCTAATAACCCAAATATTCTATTTAGCAGTAATAATGCAAAAGTTTCTCAAATTGATGAGCATGGAAATATAACTGCATATAAAGAGGGAGATGCAATTATTACAGCCGCTTCTGAAGAAAATCCAGAAATCAAACAAGAGTGTAAAGTAATTGTAGTTAGAAAAATGGAAGATTCCGAAATTCATTTTGACAGTTCTTTGCAAATTAATAGTCTTGAAATAACTGGACTTGATTATACAAAAAATACAGTAGCAGATATTAAAAATTTAATTACTACCAATTTAGAAATCGAAATTAGAAACAATAAAGATAAAGTATTGTCAGAAACAGAATTAGTTGGAACAGGAAGTAGAATTATCTTAAAAGAAGATGGAAAAATATTGAGAGAATATAAAATTATTTTATATGGTGATGCAAATGGAGATGGAAGAATAACGAGTGCGGACTTATTAGTCTTACAAAGGCATATATTAGAAATAGAACCATTAGAAGAAATTTACAGAAAAGCAACAAATATTAATAAAAATGGTAAGAAACCAACATCTGTAGATTTATTATTAATTCAAAGACATATCCTAGGATTACAAATTATCAAACAATAAAAAAGAAAGGAGTAAACAAAATGATTTACCTAAAGAAAATAGTTTATATTTTTTGTATATTACTAGCAATAATTTTTTTAACAAAAAATATATGTATTGCTACAACCACAGGTACTGTTTATTTAAGTAGTGATAAACAAGCAATAGAAATTGATGAAGAAATCGAAATCACATTAAATATAAAAGATATAAATACAGCAGTTTTTACTTCTTATCTTCACTTTGATAATACTAAATTAGAGTATATCTCTGGACCAGATAATACTAACGCCATTGATAATAGAGTTATATTTGTTTGGTATGATGAAACAGGAGGAAGTAATGCCAAACAAGGAGAACTTGCAAAATTTAAATTTAAAGCGCTACAAAATGGAATTGCAACATTTACGACGAGTGGAGAATATTATACAGAAACAGGACAACAAATTGATATAAATTTTGAAGAAATTCAAGTACAAATTGGAAAAGAAGAAACAAAATTGCAAAAAGAAGCAAAAGAAGAGCAAGGGACAGATACTACGACAACTAATTCAAATTTAAATGCACTAAGAATAGATGTAGAAGGAATCGTACCAACATTTAGCAAAGATATTTATGAATATGATTTAACAATTGGAAACGAAATCAATGATATAGAAGTTTTAGCAGTTAGCGAAAATCCAAATGCAATAGTAGAAATATCAGGAAATCATAATTTAAAACAAGGACTAAATGACATTATCATCAAAGTAATATCAGAAGATAGAACAAGTGAGAGTACGTATAAAATTTCAGTAACCAAAACTGAAAATGCAGAACTTGCCAATACAAATTTAGAAACATTAGCAATAGAAAATGTCTTATTAAATCCGCCTTTTTATACCAATATAACGAATTATCAAATAGAAATTTCGAATGATACAACCAATTTAAATATTTTAGCAGTACCAGAAAATGAACAGGGAATCGTACAAATTATAGGAAATGAAAATTTACAAGAAGGAAATAATCTAATAAGTGTGATTGTTACTGCTCCAAATGGAATTACAACAAGAGAATACAATATAAGTGCATATAAAAGAAATCAAGAAGAAGAACAAAAATATTTGGAGGAACAAAAAGGACGATTAGACAAATTAGAAGAAGCATATGACATAGAAATGCATTCAGATACAAATGAAGAAGAAACAAATGCAGAGAACAATGAAAATACCGATAACAATAAAATCATTTATATTGTTTTAGGTGTGATTGGCATCATTATTATAACAGGAATTATATATTTTGTTTACAAGAAAAATAAAAATATTGAAAAATAGCAAAAAATATGATATATCTATATCATATTTTTTATTTAATAGGAAAAATCAATTTTTCCTATTAAATAAAAAGCTACAATCGCTATTGCCTTTGAGATTTCCTCATTTTATTCGGAAACTCAAATCGGCACGAACAAAGAGCGACCAAGGTCGCTTTGTTCTTTATGTTCAGTAAAGGAGAATTGAATATGGCAACATTTGAAGATTTTATGAAATTAGATATAAGAGTAGGAACCATTGTCCATGCAAAAAGCTTTGAAAAAGCAAGAAAGCCAGCTTATCAATTACAAATTGATTTTGGAGAAGAAATAGGAATCAAAAAGTCATCAGCACAAATTACAGAACAATATAAACCAGAAGAATTAATAGGAAAACAAATTTTAGCAGTTATCAATTTCCCAGTAAAACAAGTAGCGGATTTCATGTCAGAAGTTTTAGTATTAGGAACCTATAGTGAAGGTAGAGTGGTTTTAATCACACCAGATAAGAAAGTTTCTAATGGAGATAAATTGGGGTAAAAGAGGATGTTTATGAAAAGTAAGAAAATATGTATTCTTATTATATTTATGGTTAGTATTCTTATAATGTTATTTGATGCACATAATGGCTATATTAAAGGACATGACACAGATTTTCATGTTTCCAATATCAGTGCCATTGTTGACCAATTGTCATGGGATAATGTAACAGTACAAGAACCATTAAAATATATGGCAAATGATTTCGGATATGGAACGAGATTCTTTTATCCGCCAATTCCACATTTGCTAGCTGCATATATTGTAAAATTTTTATCCATTTTTCATATAAATAGTATCACTTTAGGAATGCGAATCACACAATGGATAACATTTTTTGCATCAGGCATAACCCTTTTCTTTTTGGCACAAAAAATCTTTAAAAACAAAAAGATTGCAACAATATTAGCCTTATTTTATATGACAGCACCATATCACTTATCAGAAATATTTATTAGAGATGCTTTTTCAGAAATGTTTATACCAATTGCCATACCACTCATTATATTGGGGCTTTTGTATTTAGTAGAAAAAGATTATAAGAAGTTTTTTCTTCTATTTGTCGGAGGATATACATTAGCCATTTATTCCCATATAGCAATGACAGTGTATTTTACATTAATGCTATTGGTAACATTTTTTATTGTGTATTTTAAAGAAATCTTTACTAAGAAACATATATTATACTTAAGTTTAGCATCTGTATGTATTTTATTATTAACCGCTTCTTTTTGGATGCCGATGTTAGAAATTAAATTATTAGGAAGTTATGGTGTATTTATGCCATATTTCATGACTGGAAAAGGAGATTTACGATTTAGTGCAATCAGTATTTTAGAAATATTTAAGATAAAACCATATGGTTATAATAATGTAAGATTCCATTTGCAAATGATGGTTATCATTCTATTTTTGGCAAGTATATTTTTTCTATTTAAAAACAAACTATGGAAAGAAAAAGTATGGAGATTTTTCTTAGCCTTTACGATATTAGCAATGATAATGATAACATCACTATTCCCATGGTATTATACACCAGATTTATTGCAAACATTACAATTTCCTTGGCGCTTAGCACTGTATATTGCTTTTGGTGCTATTGTGATTACTGGAATCATATTAAAGAAATTTGAAAATAAAAAGCATTTTAACAAAATATGTTTTGTATTAATTGCATTAACGATATTTGGAGCATATTATTATACAGGACATTTAGATGAAACAGTTGTAGATTTAAATAATATTAATTATATAAGAGGTGTAGGAAATCAAGCAGAATATCTGCCAGAGAATACTTTAAATCATAGAGATTATTATGAAAATAGAACAAATGATATTATTATTGAATCAGGTACAGCAGATATTACCATTACTTTAAATGATGTCCCAGATTTGATTTTTGAAGTTGAAACCAATGAAACTATAACAATAGAGTTACCAAGGTTATATTATATGGGATATACTTTAGAGGTAAATGGACAAGATGTTGAATTAGTAGAAAGTGAAAATGGCTTTTTACAAGCAACCATTAGCGAAAGTGGAACATATACTTTAACTTATGAGAAGACAATTGTTATGAAAATTGCAAACTTTTTGAGTTTAGGAACTTTTATTATCTTAATGATTGTGATTGTTTTTTGTAGTATAAGAAACAAGAAAAAAGTGTATTTGTTAGAAGAGAAAAATAATTAATAAGGAAAAAGTAAAGAAGCAAGAGAATTATATAATAATGTGTTCTCTTGCTTTTATATTATTCCTTAATTTCCTTTGATAATTTATGGATAGCCTTTGTTTCAATACGCGAAACATAAGAACGAGAAATTCCCATCTGTTCTGCAATTTCAATTTGAGTTTTCGGCTTATGTCCATCAAGACCAAAGCGAAGTTCCAATATAGAGCGTTCTCTATCTTTTAGAATTGTTTTCATTTTTTCATATAGTACTTTAACCTTCATTTTTAAATCAACGGAGTCCTCAACACTTTTATCATCATTTTCTAAAACCTCTTGTAAAGTGATAACATTATCATCTTTATCTTTTCCAATAGGTTCGTTCAAATACACTTCTGCGCCTAATTTTTTTGTTGCTCTAAAATACATTAAAATCTCATTATCGATGCAACGAGAAACATATGTAGAAAGTCTAGCACCTTTATCTGCATTAAAACTATTGATTCCTTTAATCAATCCAATTGTACCAATAGAGATTAAATCATCTTGATCTACATTAGAATTACTATACTTTTTACAAACATGTGCCACTAATCTTAAATTTTTTTCTATAAGTATATTACGGGCTTCTTCATCACCCTCTTTTAATTTTTGTATACATTTTTGTTCTTCTTCTGCACTTAATGGTTCAGGAAAAAGTGAAGTTCCTGAAATATATCCAACAGCAAATACAGCAGTTTGTAAAAATTGTAAAAAACCACTTATAAAAAGTGAAGAAAACATATAAGCACCTCCGTTTTCTCATAACAAAATATATGCTACGAAAAAAGTAAAAGTGCATGACCTTAAAAATATATTTTATTTTTAAAAATACTTGCAACAATATCATAATTCTGATATAATTTGCATATAATAATTAAAGGAGGTAATATAATGGCAACAATTAGACCATGTGCAGACTTAAGAAATAACTATAATGAAATTTCAAGGATTTGTCATGAAACAAGAGAACCGGTATATATCACGAAAAATGGAACAAACGATTTAGTAGTTCTTAGTGATGAAGTTTATGAAACAATTATAGGAGAAAATAGAGAAACAGAGGAAGAAAGAATTGATAGACTAATATCTGAAAAATTTGATAAACAATATGCTACATTTGAAGGGTTTAAGAAAGATTTCTTTAGGCAATTAAACGAATCCATTAAAGAAATTGAAGATGGAAAAGGCATTCCTATGGAAAATATCGTAGCAGAAATGGAGGCGAAGTATGATTTATAATAGCAAATATATAATTAAAATAACGCCCTCATTTGAAGAAGAACTAAAAACTATTTAAGATTCATTTAATTTTAATCAAATTTCAATAAAATTTTTATTTTCAATATAAAAATCAAAAAATAACACACGTTTATTTACAAAAACTTAAAACCGTGATAAAATACTCTATATTTGAATTAGGAACTCCTAAAAGTACATCAGCAAGAAACTCATCAAATAATTTTATTGGAGGAATTTTCATGGACACGAGCGCAAAAAATCTTGAAAAAGTGCGGAAATTGTTGGAACAACTAAGCGTCATGGAGGAAGCTAAAGATGTTTGGACGAATTATGACAGAAGGCTTTATGCTCAATTTTGGACCGGACATAACAGTAATTTAAAGCAATCAAAAACTGTCAGTATTCAGTTACCGCTGGAATTACAGAAGCCTATTTTGCAATGGGTTGATGACGAAATTTTCAGGCTTAAAAAAGAACTCGAAAAATTATAACATGAACAAAAAACAGGTGATATTTTATGGTATCACCTGTTTTTTGAATAAATATTCCGAAATTGGAAAAAATGACAAAAGAGGAGGAATGCGCATGGAAGATTATAATGTAAAAGTTTTAGATGAAGTTAACAAAGGAACAACCATGGGAATGGATGCCATATCCTATGTAGCAGATAAAGTTGGAGATAAGAGATTTCAAGAAGTTCTTGATGTAGAATATGGAAAATATAAAGAAATTAATACAAGAGTAAATGATATCTATTCACAATATAGTAGTAAAGAACCTCAAACAACAAATGCAATGAATAAAATGATGACATGGTATGGAATACAAATGAATACATTCAAAGATCAGAGTAATTCCAAAATATCAGAACTATTATTACAAGGTACAAACATGGGAATTATAGAAGGGAGAAGATTATTAAATAATAATCCTAGTGTGGATAAGGAAGTAAAACAAATATTAAATGATTTTGTTGTTATGCAAGAAGATAGTGTGGAAACTTTAAAAAAATACTTATAGTTTTTAGAAAATAAAACAAAAAATTTAAAAATACTACTTGAAAAGTAGTATTTTTTGTTATAGAATAAAAATGCCTAATAAGGTAAATAATAGAAAATAGAATTAGCATCATATATGCTAATATCTAAAAAGGAGGAAAGTTTTATGTCAATAAAAGTAGGAATCAATGGATTTGGAAGAATAGGAAAACTATCTTTTCAAGCAGCATTAGGGAAAGAGGAGGTTGAAGTTGTAGCTATTAATGACCCATTTTTAGCTGCAGATTACATGGCATATATGACCAAATATGATACTGTTCATGGAAGATTTAATGGAACAGTAGAAGAAAAAGATGGAAACCTAGTAGTAAATGGAAGAACAATAAAAGTATATAATGAAATGGACCCAAAAAATATTCCATGGGGAGAACTTGGAGTAGAATATGTATTAGAATGTTCTGGAGCATTCACAACAATGGAAAAAGCACAAGCACATTTAGATGCAGGAGCTAAAAAAGTATTAATTAGTGCTCCTTCAAAAGATGCACCAATGTTTGTAATGGGAGTAAATCATGAAACATATACATCAGATATGAATATTGTATCTAATGCATCATGTACAACAAACTGTTTAGCACCATTAGCAAAAGTAATTAATGATAATTTTGGAATAAAAGAAGGATTAATGACAACAGTTCACTCTACAACAGCAACACAAAAAACAGTTGATGGAGCATCTAAAAAAGATTGGAGAGGTGGACGTGCAGCATCTGCAAATATCATACCATCTTCAACAGGAGCTGCAAAAGCAGTAGGAAAAGTAATACCATCATTAAATGGAAAATTAACAGGTATGTCATTTAGAGTACCAACAGTTGATGTTTCAGTTGTAGACCTAACATGTAATCTAGAAAAACCAACGACATATGAAGAAATATGTGCTGCAGTAAAAAGAGCAACAGAAAATGAAATGAAAGGAATTATGGAATACACTGATGAAGCAGTTGTATCATCAGATTTCTTAACAGATAAACATACATCTATATTTGATGCGACAGCAGGAATTATGCTAACAGATACATTCGTAAAATTAGTAGCTTGGTATGACAACGAATGGGGATATTCAAACAAATTAGTAGATTTAGCTTGTTATATGGCTTCAGTTGATCATAAATAATAAAAGATAAAGGTTAGGGGAGTTTGAAGTGCTAAGCTTCACTAGCCTTTTTTGTAGTGAATTAGAAAGGATGAATAAAATTATGAATAAAAAAACAATAAGAGACATAGATTTATCAGGAAAGAAAGTATTTGTAAGATGTGATTTTAATGTTCCACTTGATGAAAATCAACATATTACAGATAATAGAAGAATTGTAGGAGCATTACCAACAATACAATATTTAATAGAACAAGGATGTAAAATTATATTATGTTCTCATTTAGGAAGACCAAAAGGAGAAGTAAAACCAGAATTTTCTTTAGCACCTGTTGCAAAAGAATTATCAAGACTATTAGGCCAAGAAGTTTTTATGGCAAGAGATGTAGTAGGAGAAAGTGCAAAGTCAATTGCCGCTTCTTTACAAGAAGGTCAAGTAATGCTTCTTGAAAATGTAAGATTCCATAGAGAAGAAACAGATAATGATCCAGAATTTGCAAAACAATTAGCAAGTTTTGCAGATGTATTTGTAAATGATGCTTTTGGAACAGCACATAGAGCACATGCTTCAACAGAAGGAATAACACATTATTTACCATCAGTATCAGGATTTTTAATTGAAAAAGAATTAAAATTCTTAGGAGATGCATTAAACAATCCAGTAAGACCATTTGTTGCTATATTAGGAGGCGCAAAAGTATCTGATAAAATAGGCGTTATAGATAGCCTATTAGATAAAGTAGATGTATTAATGATAGGTGGAGGAATGGCCTATACATTTTTCAAAGCACAAGGATATGGAGTTGGAAATTCACTATGTGAACCTGATAAATGTGATTTAGCATTAAACTTAATGGAAAAAGCAAAAAGCAAAGGTGTAAAATTACTATTACCAGTGGATACAAAAGTAGGAAAAGAATTTAAACCAGATACAGAAAGTAAAACAGTCGCTTGGACAGAAATTCCTGATGGATGGGAAGGATTTGATATAGGAGAAAAAACAATAGAAATGTTCAAAGAAGAATTAAAATCAGCAAAAACTGTTGTATGGAATGGTCCTTTAGGATTATTTGAATTTGACCAATTTGCCGTTGGAACAAATGCTATTGCACATGCATTAGCTGAAATAGATGCAACTACAATCATTGGTGGTGGAGATTCAGCAGCTGCAGTTGAAAAGGCAGGACTAGCTGATAAAATGACACATATATCAACAGGTGGAGGTGCTTCATTAGAATTCTTAGAAGGAAAGAAATTGCCAGGAATTGAAGCTTTAATGGATAAATAAAATAGACCATTTCATCATGGTGGAAAGAAATGTTAAGGAGGAGCTTATAATGAGAAGAAAAGTAATCGCTGGAAATTGGAAAATGAATATGCTTCCAAATGAAGCAATGAATTTTATAGGAGAATTAGCACCACTTGTTAAAGATACAAAGAATGAAGTTATCTTATGCGTTCCCTATACAGATTTATTTTATGCACTATTACATGTTCAAGGAACAAACATTAAAGTAGGGGCACAAAATATGCATTGGGAAGAAAAAGGAGCATATACAGGTGAAGTTTCTGGTCCAATGTTAAAAGCCATAGGCGTAGAATATGTTATTATTGGACATTCAGAAAGAAGACAATATTTTGCAGAGACAGATGAAACTGTCAACAAGAAAATTAAATCAGCTCTTTTAAACGAATTAAAACCAATTGTTTGTGTGGGAGAAACTTTAGAGCAAAGGGAAAAAGGAATCACAAATGAAATCATAACCAATCAAGTAGAAAAAGCATTTGATGGTATAGAAGCAAAAGATTTGGAAAAAATCATAATTGCCTATGAACCAATATGGGCAATTGGAACTGGAAAAACAGCTACAAAAGAAGATGCAAATGACACAATCATAGAAATTCGTAAGAAATTATCAGAAATTTATGGACAAAACGAGGCAGATAGAGTTATAATACAGTACGGCGGTAGTGTAAAATCATCAAATGCCAAAGAACTATTTGAAATGTCAGATATAGATGGTGGATTAGTAGGCGGAGCTAGTCTAAAGGCAGATGAATTTAGTAAAATCGTAAATTTTGACAAATAACTTGAAAGTGGCCGCTATGAAAGGAATGTTGATGAATATGGAGAAAAAACCGGTAATGCTAATGATATTAGATGGTTTTGGAATTAATGAAAAAACAGATGGAAATGCTATAAAACTTGCCAAAACACCTAATATTGATAAACTAATGAAAAAATATCCAACAACTGTGATGTATACAAGTGGGCTAAAGGTTGGACTACCAGATGGACAAATGGGAAATTCTGAAGTTGGACATACCAATATAGGTGCAGGCAGAATTGTTTATCAAGAATTGACAAAGATAACAAAATCTATAGAAGATGGAGACTTTTTTACCATTCCTGAATTTACAGAAGCAATAGAAAACTGTAAAAAATACAATTCTAAATTGCACATATTAGGACTTGTATCTGATGGAGGCGTTCATAGTCATATAAGACATTTATATGGACTATTAGAAATGGCAAAAAGAAGAGATTTTGAAAATGTATTTGTACATTGTTTTATGGATGGTAGAGATACACCACCAGCATCTGGTGAAGGATATTTAATGCAATTAGAAGAAAAAATGAAAGAAAAAGGAATAGGAAAAATTGCAAGTATATCTGGAAGATATTATGCAATGGATAGAGATAAAAGATGGGAAAGAATTAAAAAATGTTATGATGCACTTGTAAATGGAGAAGGAAATGAAGCAACATCTGCTACAATTGCGATAGAAAATTCTTATCAAAAAGAAGTATTTGATGAATTTGTGGAACCAACCGTTATTTGTAATGGAGAAAATCCAATAGCAACAATTGAAGAACATGATTCTGTTATATTCTTTAATTTCAGACCAGACAGAGCAAGACAAATAACAAGAGCCATTGTAGATAAAGATTTCAATGAATTTGAAACGAAAAAAATGGACACTTACTTTGTATGTTTCACAAGTTATGATGAAACAATGCCAAATGTAAAGATAGCATTCAAAAAAGAACAATTAACAAATACTTATGGAGAAGTTGTAAGTAACCATGGGTTGACACAATTGCGTATAGCAGAAACAGAAAAATATGCACATGTAACATTTTTCTTTAATGGAGGAGAAGAAAAGCAATATCCAGGGGAAGATAGAATATTAGTTCCATCACCAAAAGTTGCCACATATGATTTACAACCAGAAATGAGTGCGTATGAAGTAACTGAAAAAGTAGTTAAAGCAATAAATAGTGAAAAATATGATACCATCATATTAAATTATGCTAATCCAGATATGGTTGGACATACAGGAAGTTTACCAGCAGCAATAAAAGCGGTAGAAACAATTGATGAATGTGTAGAAAAAGTTGTAGAAGCAATCTTAGCACATGATGGAAAATTAATCATTACTGCAGATCATGGAAACTGTGAACAGATGATAGATTATAAAACAGGTGAGCCACATACAGCACATACAACAAATCCTGTTCCGCTAATATTGGTTAGCAATGATGAAAGTTTAAAAGTAAAATCAGGTAAATTAGCTGATTTGGCACCAACAATGCTTGAATTATTAGGAATTGAAAAACCTAAAGAAATGACAGGAGAAAGCATTTTAGTAAAATAAAGGTGGATAAAAGTGTTAAATAATACAAAAAGAATAAAAGAATTGTATGAAGAAATACAAAGAAGAATATTTTATATTGTGCCAGGAAAATGGGATGAATTATACCTTTATGCATCTATCATAGAAAGACTTGGAAAAGTACAAACAGGAGAGATGTATTTCTATTTTATGCCAAAAGGAATTTTAAAAAGAAAATTTATAAATGTGTATGAAGTCCCATCTAAGTATGATATTGAAGAAGAGGAATATTTAAAATTAGTAGAGTTGTTATATGAAGGTATTAAGGAATTACGAGATGAATTTATAAAGTCAGGTCAAACCGTATGGTCAAACATGACAATATCTATTAAAAGTGCTAGATTCAAGATTGAATTTAATTATGATAAATTAATGGGAAATCAAGATTCTTATTATGACCATCATATATATTGGAGACAGAAATATTTACATATAGAACCACATAATAAAAAAGAAAGACAAGCTATAGAAGAATATTTAGCAAATAGAAAGCCAAGTAGAAAAAAAGACGAAGAATATGATACAGGAATTTATTTGAAAAGAAAAACAAATATTGTCACATATGATACGACTGATTTTAAAGAATCTCAAAAGGTAGAATACATAGCTACTGAGCATGAAAAGAAAAAAGTTAAAAATCAAATTTTAAGTAATAAATAAATTTAAGGAGGAATTATTATGAAAAATTATTTAGAAATTGAAAGTGTAAAAGCATTAGAGGTTTTAGATTCAAGAGGAAATCCTACAGTTCAAGTAGAAGTTGAAACATTTGATGGTTCACATGGAGTTGCATTAGTACCATCAGGAGCTTCAACAGGAAGTTTTGAAGCTGTTGAATTAAGAGATGGAGATCCATCAAGATATATGGGAAAAGGTGTTTTAAAAGCAGTAGAAAATGTAAATAATGTTATTGCACCAAAATTAGAAGGAATGAATGTATATGATCAAGCATTAATCGACAAAACATTAATTGAATTAGATGGAACAGAAAATAAAGGTGTATTAGGAGCAAATGCTACATTAGGTGTATCATTAGCAGTTGCAAAAGCAGCAGCTGAATCATTAGGAATGGAATTATATCAATATATAGGTGGGCCAAATGCGAAAACATTACCAGTTCCAATGATGAACATTTTAAATGGTGGAAAACATGCTGATAATACAGTAAGTACACAAGAATTCATGATTATGCCAGTTGGAGCAAAATCATTTACAGAATGCTTACGCATGTGTGCTGAAATCTATCATACATTAAAGAAAGTATTAAAAGAAAAAGGATTAGCATCTGGTGTTGGAGATGAAGGTGGATTTGCACCAAATCTTTCAAGTGATGAAGAAGCTTTAAAATTAATCGTAGAAGCTATTGAAAAAGCTGGATATAAACCAGGAGAACAAGTATGTTTAGCATTAGATGTTGCTTCAACAGAAATGTATGATGAAGCTAAAAAAATAGGAAAAGAAGGATGCTACTATTTCTGGAAAACAGATGAATTAAAAACAGCTGATGAAATGATTGATTTCTTAGCAAGTTTAGTAGAAAAATATCCAATTATCTCAATAGAAGATGGATTGGCAGAAGAAGATTGGGAAAATTGGAAGAAACTAACAGATAGATTAGGAAATAAAATTCAATTAGTAGGAGATGACCTATTTGTAACAAATATGAAGAGATTACAAAAAGGGTTAGACAACAATACTGCTAATAGTATATTAATCAAGCTAAATCAAATAGGAACATTAACAGAAACATTAGATGCTATTGAACTTGCTAAAAAGAATGGATATACAGCTGTTGTATCACATAGAAGTGGTGAAACAGAAGATACTACACTTGCAGATGTTGCAGTTGCTACAAATGCTGGACAAATAAAAACAGGTGCACCATGTAGAACAGATAGAGTTGCAAAATATAATAGATTACTAAATATTGAAAATCAATTAGGAGAAATTGCAATTTATCCAGGAAGAAAAGGTTTAAATAGATAAACTATAAAATAAACTGGGCCCAATTATTAGAAATAAAAGTCTAGTAATTAGGGTTCATAATTCCCATAATCTTTTTAAACTTGACATAAAGTTCAAAAAATGATATAATTATGATATCAAATTAAGAAAGGGGATATTCCCAAATGAAAAAAATTATTGCAATCTTCTTTGGACCCTTTATACCTAACGGATTTTTCAGCTACGAAGAAATTTTAGTACTAGGAATTCTACTAACATTAGGTGCTTTCTCTATTATCTTCTTATGTGGTATAGTTAAAAAAATATACATGCGGGTTATCTCGCTATCTTTTGGGGTTATTGCACTACGGCTATTACTCTCTATTAAGTTCGAAATAGAGAACGAATTAGTTCAGGCAATCATATTCCAACTTGTTTTTGCTATTTTGCTTTCTGTTATACCGCTAATAATAGACAGTACTGAAAAAAGGTATAAAAACAAATAAGGAAAAAAGGAGGAATAAACCCTTACCTCGCTATCAGAATTCAGATGGCGAGGTTTCTTTTTGGGGCTGAATGTCAATAGTTGGGGTGGAAAACTTTGAAAGTTTTCTACCTCAGCTTTTTTAATGTATTAAAAAACAACACTAAAAATAATTGTTGAAGCCTTCTGTCGGTTCGTTTGAATAAGGAAATTCTAAAGAATTTCTAATTTCGCTATACCAATGCTGGTATGTTTTAGCACATTCTTGTAATTGAGTAATAGGAGATTCTAAATTTCTTTTGACCCATTCACTAAATCCATTAGTTTTTATATTAGAATCTTCAGAGGAGTGAAGGATATCAAGTAAATCTTCTTTCTCTCTATAGGCAATTCTTAAATCTTCGGAATAGTTAATAAGAATATTAGATAGCTCATCTTTTTGTTTATCCGTTTTTAAATTACAAGTTCTAGAAAGTAATAATTTTCTAGAATGTTTAAAGTAAACTCTTTCAGATTTAGGAAGCTTATTTTGTACATCAATTCTAATTTTATTAACAGCATCACAAGCATATCGAGCAAAGTGAAAATGATCAGCTATGATTTTAGCTTTTCTAAAATAAGTGAAAGCAATATCTTTATAAGTTTCCCATAAGTCAGTAACAAAATATTTAACATTATCAAGTTGTTCTTTAGGAAAATTCTTAAAATAATCACAAAGAGAATGTTTGTATCTACATTCAAGGATATCAACAACATCATGAGTTTCACCATCAATTAAAGCAACTTGATACTTAAATCTTCATAGAAATTTTTAGAACAATTCTTACACTCGTATCTACGCTTATTATAAATTAAAGTAGTAGGTTTAAAATAAATAGGTAAAACCTTAACAGGCTGTTTATAATAGTCATGAATCTTAGTAGTTTTAGAGCCACAATGAGGGCAAACTTGTTCAACAACAGGTAATTCAATATAAATTTCAACCTTATTTTTGTTAAAAATAATAAAATTGTTGAAGTAGATTTTCTAACCACCCCAACATTTATTATAGAACCGCTTGATTTTAATAAACGAAACGAGTATAATATGTTAGAATGTATAAACTATAGAAATTGGGGGGAAGATAAAATAATGCAAAATTTCAATTACCATTCACATACATATAGATGCAAACACGCAGATTTAGATATGTCTGATGAAGATTATATTAAAGATTACATTAAAATGGGATTTAAAAAAATAGCAATAACAGATCATTGCCCAGAAAAAAATGTGATAGATAAAAGACCAAGAGTAAGAATGGAATATAACCAAAGAGAAGAATATATACAAAGTATTAAAAAGTTAAAAGATAAATATAAAGATACCATACAAATAAAAGTAGGATATGAAGTGGAATATTTACCAGGAGAAGAAAAAAATATTCAAGAATTAAAAGATGAAACAGATATAATTGTATTAGGGCAACATTTCATTTATGATGATAATAAAGAATTAAGAATATTAGGTAAATGTGATTTTACAGATAGAGAATTAATGACATATGCTGAATATATTGAACAAGCGGCAAAACTAAATATACCAGATATTATTGCACATCCGGACATATATATGCACAGTAGAAAGAAATTTGGTGAAGTTGAAAGAAAAGTTGCAAATAAAATATGTGAGGTAGCTGAAGAATATAATATACCATTAGAAATTAATCTAAATAATATATTTCAAAGAACATATAATGAGAATAGAATCTTAAATAATTTACCAATAGAAGAGCAAAGGAAGAAATTAATAAATGTGCAGTATCCACGAAAAGAATTTTGGAAAATTGCTTGTAACTATAATGTTAAAGTTTTATATGGACTAGATGCTCATTATAGAGGAGAAATACCAGTATGGCATGAATTGGTACAACTTTCAAATGAAATTATTGGAGAAGATGTTATACATAAATTAAATTTTATAGAAAATCATTAAATGAATGATAAATTTAAAAGGATAGTAAAAAATAAGAGAGGAGATATATAATCTAAAATTATATAGATGTTCAATATGAAAAAAGAAACCAACAAAAACGAAGAATCAATATATATGGAAAAATTATTAAATTCATGGAAAAATATTTCTGTAGAACTATCAAAAGATAAAGAATTAGAGAAAAAAATAAAAAAACTTTCTAGTTATTAATAAAAAAATTAACAATAAGAGGTGTATAAATTGGGAAATATTGATAGAACTACAATAAGAAGAAAAGGATTTAAAAAAGGCTCAATAGAGGAAAAAATAGAAGGATACTGTATAAATATGGCATGTACACATACAGATGGTATTTTGAAGGCATATGGTGAATTACCTGAAAGTAGAGGAGGAAAATATATTAATTCAGATTTAATGAAAATGATATTTCCGTTCTATGCTAAGAAAATTGAAAACAGAAGATTATATAATACAGCAATAACAAATTCTGCTGCTGTTTTAACAAATGAGGCGTATATTAGAGCAATGCAAAGTCCAGATATTCATCGCTGTATATATGTTACTGGTCCATATGGAGCGGGAAAGTCATATTTTGTACAAGCATTATTTGAAGGGGATAAAGAAGGTATATTAGAAAATAGTGTTGTATATGAAGGATCTATAACGCCTCCGGCTTTTGAAGAAAAAATAGAATATGCTTTGCAACACGGAGTTACACCATACATAATAGCATTAAACCCAACTTTTGAACTTTCAATGAGGAATATTAAAGAAAGAGCTAGAAAAGTAGGGAGAGATGTAGAAAAAGGAGAAGTATTAGACAAGTTTTGTAATTTCTATACATATATGAAAGCCATCATAGAAAGATTTGAAAGTATTACATTTACAATATATAATAAAAAAAGTAATGAAGCAAAAGATATTGATTATAGCACTAACATTGAAGATTTATATCATGGAACAATTCAAGAAGTTGAAATGGAATATGAAAGAATTGCAAGAATGCTAGAAGATGAAGCGAGATAAAAATATCTTATAAAAAGAAATAAAAAAGAGTTTACTAAAAAATTAGCTTTTTATATAAAATTTTCTGAAACTAGGAGGATAATATGATAGATTTACACCTTCACACCACTTATTCAGATGGTGCAGATTCATTAATAGAAGTTTTAAAAAAAGCAGAACAACTAAAATTAGAATATATTTCTATAACAGATCATGACACTTGTGCAGGTTATAATGAACTTGAAAAAATAGATGTCAAAAAGTATTATACAGGCAAAATCATTCCAGGAGTAGAAATTAAATGTGCATATGGAATTAGACTAATTGAAGTATTAGGATATAAAGTAAATCCACATATTATAAATAAATATATGGATGAATTTCATAAAACACATTCAAAGGAGATCGTACAGCAAAAATATTTTGATATTTTATATGAAAGATGTACGAAAATGGGATTAGTTTTAAATAAAAAAGAAAATATTGATTTTCATCCAGAAAGGGACTGGGCAAGTGTAACTATTTATAATGAAATAAAAAGCCATGAACAAAATAAAGATAAAGTGCCAGAAGATTTTTGGAACGAATTTAATGTGTTTTCAAAAAAATAGTGTGGAAATCCTAATTATGAGCTATTTATTGATAAAAGCAAAGATTATTTAAGTGTTCAAGAAGCAGTAGATTTAATAAAAAAAGCAGGAGGACTTGCATTTTTACCCCATATATATATTTATAAATGGGCAGAAGATAAGAATAAATTATTAGATGATTTAGTTCACGAATATGATATAGATGGAATTGAATGTATGCATAGTGAATTTAATCAAGAACAAATAGATTATTTATTAGAGTATACAAATAAAAATGGATTTTTAAGAAGCGGTGGAAGTGATTATCATGGTATAAACAAGAAAAATATAGAAATGGCAGTGGGAAAAGGAAATTTAAAAATCACATCAGATTTAATAGAAAATTGGTGTTCATAAAAAACTAAATTTGATTTACTAGCATTGCAAATTTTGTTGAATTTGTATTTTTATGTAAAATATGTTATAATTATCTTATGAATCACACTATGTGTGAGTCAAATTCAATATTCTGTAGTAGAAGTTTTACTACAGACAGGAGGTTATTCTTATGTTAACGAAGCAGCATGTGGCGATTTCCTTCAAAGCCATGATGGACAAAGGGTACAGCATGGACAGAATTCGGCAGGAACTGCCGTATATCCTGCTCCCGGATGGGATTCGGGCCTATGTTGGACCCAGAGCGGCGTCTCATTTTGAAAGCCTGCCGGATCATTCCGACACGGCCTGGATGAAGTTCCCGAATGAGTCTGAGCTCAAGTCCATGAGTAAGGAGAACTGCAGCATCCAGTGGCATGTGCCTGATGGCTTCCCCAAGGCGGCCATCGGCGAGGAGACCCAGTTCGAAATCTTTGCTCAGCACAACTGGGCCCACAAGCACTTCCATGCCCTGGCGATGCACATCGTTCAGGACATGACCCTGGACGAGACTCTGAGAGAAAAGATGATTGATCCCTCCAGACGATTCGGAGATGAGTTTTCTCTTCAGTCTGAGCCGGGGCGAATCATCGACGGCAAAGAGCTCCGTGCTCAGGTAACTCTCTTTGAGGAGCTTGGGTTCCTCAAATTGGTGGGAGCTGTTTGGAACAGCACGGGCGTATTGTTGGACCGAGATTGGTTCAACGCCAATGTGGAGACCGCTCTTTATTTGGCCTATCCGGCCGATCTGGCGGCAAACACTTACAGGTTCATGGGCATCAGCGATGAAATCAATCATCGCATTAAGGCAAGGAATTTTGCCCTGACGCCTGAAGAGATCGAGTCCGTGTACATTGCGGGCGGAAAACTTGAGGAAATCCTGGATGAGATGTATGCGAAAGCATATATCCTCTCCTGCATCGTGTAACCTCATAATAATATCCCCCTTAGTTCAATTGAGCTAAAGGGGATATTATATTTTGTTAAAAAGGTTGCTATTTACATAATTATATGATATAATAATAAATGTTTGAAAAGCTTTTTATAAAGTTTATAAAAACTCTTGTGTTTTTTATTAAATGATGATAATATGATATCGTAATATATTAAATAAAAAAAGGAGTATAAAAATGAAAATACTAATAACAGGTGCTAATGGAATGTTAGCAAAAGAAGTTAGAGAAAAATTTGAAAAAAACAATGAAATTATAGCAACAGATGTAACAGAACTAGATATCACAAATGAAAAAATGGTACAAGAGGTTGTTGAGAAGATAAAACCAGACTATATCATAAATTGTGCGGCATATACTGCGGTAGATAAAGCAGAAGACAATTATGAATTAGCTGATAAGATTAATGGTGATGGACCAGCAAATTTAGCAAAAGCAGCAAAAGCAAATGGTGCAAAATTAGTACATATTTCTACAGATTATGTGTTTGGAGGAGATTTAGATATATCTAAGGATTATAAGGAAGATGATTCCAAAGCACCAGTAACTGCATATGGAAAAACCAAATTACATGGAGAAGAAGAAATTCAAAAAAACATGGAAGAATATTACATATTCAGAACAGCATGGCTATATGGAATAGGAGGAAACAATTTTGTAAAAACAATGACAAAATTAGGAACTACTAGGGATGAAGTAAATGTTGTATCAGATCAACATGGAAGTCCAACATATGCTAAAGATTTAGCAGAAATCATATATCAAGCAATTGAAAAAAAGATCCCTTATGGAATTTATAATGCAACAAATCAAGGTTACACAACATGGTATGAATTTACAAAAGAAATATTTGCAGAACAAGGAATAGGATGTAGTGTTAACCCTGTAACAACAGAAGAATATATTGAAATGATGAAAATTACGCAAGCAAAAAGACCATTTAATTCTCAATTATCAAAAGAAAAATTATTAAAATTAGGAATCAATATTCCTGAATGGAAAGATGGATTAAAAAGATATTTAAATGAGGTGAAAGAAAATGAAAAATAGAAAAGGAATTATTTTAGCGGGAGGAAGTGCAACAAGACTATATCCTATTACTTGTGCCGTTTCAAAACAATTATTACCAGTATATGATAAACCAATGATTTATTATCCACTTTCAGCTTTAATGATGGCTGGAATAAGAGAAGTACTTATTATATCGACTCCTATACATATAGATAGGTTTAAAGATTTGCTTGAAGATGGCTCTAAATTTGGAATGAAATTTGAATATGCCATTCAAGAAAAACCAGTTGGACTTGCAGATGCTTTTATATTAGGAAAAGATTTTATAGGAGAAGACAATGTAGCTCTTATATTAGGAGATAACATGATATATGGTTCTAGATTAGAAAGAGTGCTAAAAGCAGCTAATAGATTAGAAGAGGGTGGCGTTATATTTGGATACCAAGTAAGTGATCCAACAAGTTATGGTGTAGTAGAAATAGACTCAAAAGGTAATGCTATTTCAATAGAAGAGAAACCAAAAGTGCCAAAATCAGATTTAGCTGTACCTGGAATCTATTTTTATGATAATGATGTTGTAAAAATAGCAAAAAATATTAAACCATCTGAAAGAGGAGAATTAGAAATTACAGATGTTAATA
Organism: uncultured Clostridia bacterium; assembly: GCA_944391755.1. Lineage (GTDB taxonomy): Bacteria > Bacillota > Clostridia > TANB77 > CAG-508 > CAG-269. The sequence goes on along the minus strand of CALXUT010000001.1, from coordinate 22,651 downwards.
AAGCATATATGGAAGCTGGAAAGCTAAAAGTAATTCCACTAGGAAGTGGATATGCTTGGTTTGATACAGGAACTCCTGATAGACTTTCTGATGCAGCAGATTTTGTAAAAGCTATCGAATTAAGACAAGGAACGCAAATAGCTTGTTTAGAGGAAATTGCGTATAAAAATCATTGGATAACAAGAGATCAATTAGAGGAATTTGCAAAGATGTATAAAAAGACAGAATATGGTAAACATTTAAGTAACATTCTAAAAAAAGATAATGCATCATATGACGAGATTTTTGATAACAATATATTTGATTTTAGTTTATAAAATATATAAAAAATATAGAAAGCAATAATTTAATCATAAATTATTGCTTTTTTTAAATTTTAATGTTATATTATTGACATATGGACTTTTCAATAATTGACAAAATATAAAAATATTGGAGAAAAATGAATTGAAAATCACAAGAATAAAAGAGTACTATAAATCTGATAAATTTCCATTAATATTATTTGTTATATTGATGAGCTTATCACATATATTCATGCAAAAAAATAATGATGACTTGGTTTTTTCTGCTGCATGTAATAATACCAGTTTGTTTCAATTTCTAATTAATAGATATAATGCCTGGTCATCACGCATAGTAATAGAGGGAATATTAGTATTATTTTGTGAATTTTTACCAATGGCTTTATGGAAAATTACTAATATAGGAATGTTTGCATTTTTATTTTACTCATTATCAAAATTATTTATAACAGAAAACAAAAGAAATTTGAGTTATATTTTATGTATTTGCTTAATTTCTATACCCATAAATATATTGGGGGAAACTGGTTGGATGGCAACAATGAATAATTATTTATGGGTAGTAGCTACAGGGGGTATTTGCAATGATACCTATATACAAAATCTATAAAAAGGAAAAAATTCCATTATGGCAAGGATTTTTATTTATTCTAGCCACAATATATGCAGCAAATCAAGAGCAAATGGCAGGTATATTATTCTTAGTTTATACATTTTTTCTAATAGATTTTATAAGACAGAAAAAATATAAGACATTAATATTTGTAATATATATAATAATATTATTAAGTTTACTATTTATTTTGACATGCCCTGGAAATGCAAATAGAAAATTAGAGGAAGAAAAAAGATAGTATCCAGAATACTCTGAATTATCTTTAGCCTCAAAACTTTTACAAGGATTAAGTTTAATGATGGACTATGTTGTACAAAGTGGTAGAATCCATTTTTTTGCATTATTAATACTAATTGCATATGTTTTATGGACAAGATGTAACAAAAAATTCTACCAATTATTCGGACTTATACCTTTGATCTTGTCTTTAGGGTATAGAGGAGTTTTTAGAATACTAATTGAATCTAAAAAAAGCTGTTATGCAAGACTCAATATTATTTTTTGCATTTAAAAATATTATATATATATTTATTTTAATATCAATGGCTATATGTATATACAAAATATTTGATAATAAAGGAAAAGATATAAAGAAATACTTACCTTTACTTGTATACTCTGTTGGAACAATTAGTAGATATATTATGGCTTTTTCACCAACTATTTTGGCTTCTGGAGAAAGAACTGCATATTTTTGGTATATCTCAATATGTATATTAATTATTTTAATAATTAAAGAAAAAATTTTAAATAAGGAGGAAGAAACATGGGAAAATTTAAAAGAATAGATACATCTATTGAAGGAGTATGTATCATTGAACCAACAGTATTTGGAGACAATAGAGGCTATTTTATGGAAACATATAGTAAAAAAGATTTTGAAGAAATTGGCTTAAACTATGATTTTGTCCAAGATAATCAATCAAAATCAAAAAAAGGAGTTTTAAGAGGACTGCATTTCCAAAAAGAAAATACACAAGCAAAACTTGTTAGATGTATTAAAGGAGAAGTATTTGATGTTGCAGTTGATTTAAGACCAGGAAGTAAAACATATGGAAAATGGGAAGGTGTTATATTAACAGAAGAGAATAAAAAAATGTTTATGATACCTAGAGGATTTGCACATGGATTTTTAGTATTATCAGACGAAGCAGAATTTGCATATAAATGTGATGACATATACAATCATGAAGCAGAAGGTGGATTAAAATATGATGACCCAGATGTTGCTATAGAATGGCCTATGGGAAATCTAAGAGTAGAAGATTTAATCACATCTGAAAAAGATGCAAAATGGCCATCATTAAAAGAGTTAAAAGAAACAGATTTATTTAAAAATTTAAAGTAAACTACAGAATAATTAAAGTAAAGGAAGGAAGAAATAAAATGAAAAATGTATTAGTGACAGGAGCTGCGGGATTTATAGGAGCAAATTTTGCTGAATATTTTGTAAATAAATATCCTGACTACAATGTTGTAGTAGTTGATAAATTAACATATGCAGGAAATTTAAATAATTTAAATAAAGTAAAAGACAAAATTACATTTGTACAAGCTGATATCTGTGATTTTGATAAAATGCAAGAAGTATTCGAAAAATATAATATCAATGGAGTTATTCATTTTGCAGCAGAATCACATGTAGATAATAGTATAAAAACACCATTTGTTTTTACACAAACAAATGTAATAGGAACACATACTCTATTAGAAGCTGCAAAAAGAGCATGGGGAGAAGGTTCTGAGAATAAATTTGTACATATATCTACAGATGAAGTATATGGAGCACTTGGAGAAACTGGCTACTTTACTGAAACTTCTCCAATTCAACCAAGTAGTCCATATTCCGCTTCAAAAGCAAGTTCTGATTTAATCGCATTTGCATATCATACAACATATAAAATGAATGTAAATGTAACAAATTGTTCTAATAATTATGGACCATACCAACATAATGAAAAATTGATACCTCATATGATAAAATTGGCATTAAAAGATGAAAAATTACCTGTTTATGGGGTAGGGAAAAATATAAGAGATTGGTTATATGTAGAAGACCATTGTGAAGCAATAGACCTTGTATTCCACAAAGGAGTTGCAGGAGAAAGATATAATATAGGTGGTCACAATGAGAAGAGAAATATAGATATTGTAAAATTAATATTAAAAAGATTAGGAAAATCAGAAGATTTAATTCAATTTGTTGAAGATAGAAAAGGCCATGATTATAGATATGCAATTGATCCAACGAAAATTAAAAACGAATTAGGTTGGGAACCAAAAACAAAATTTGAAGATGGAATTATTAAAACAATTGACTGGTATTTGGCAAATCCAGATTGGTTAAAGTAAGGCATGTGTTTATTGACAAAAAAATATGGATGTGTTATGATAAATAAAGACTTTTTTATTAACTCCGGCAATTGTTAGAGGTGTACATCTAACTTGCAATAAGATTTTTAAGGGGAGATTAGAATGAAAACAATTTATAAAGTCGCTCTGTGTGGAATTATGGTAGGAGTTCTGCTGGTCAAAGTCTTTGAAGTTTTCTTGTACGCAAGAGAACTGGTTTCGTGGACCTCACACAGATACTACTAATTACATAATTCACTGCGTACACAAGTGAATTATAATAGCTCATTTCCTGTTTTGGGAGATGAGCTATTTTTAAATATGAAATAAATTCTCAAATCTCTTGAATAAAACGGAAGAATGTAATATAATATATACATTAAAGGAGTAAATAATGCCAAGATTTTTTGTAAAAGCCAATCAAGTACAAAATGAAATAATAAAGATATTAGGTGAAGATGTAAACCATATAAAAAATGTATTAAGAAAAAATATAGACAGCGAAATAGAGATATGTAACCAAGATAGTGGAAAAGCATATCATTGTAAAATTCTTAGTATAAAAGATGATGAAATTCTATGTAACATTTTAGAAGAAATGAAAGAAAAAGAAAGTAGAGTAAAAGTGGATATATACCAAGGATTGCCTAAAGCCGATAAAATGGAATTCATCATTCAAAAATCTGTAGAACTTGGTGTAAATTCAATTATACCAGTAAAAATGTCAAGATGTATTGTAAAAATTGATAAAAAAGACGAGAAGAAAAAAATAGATAGATGGAACAAAATCTCTGAAAGTGCAGCAAAACAATGTGGTAGAAATTTCATACCAGAAATAAAACCAATGATAGATATTAAAGATATAATAAACCTTAAAGATAAATATGATGAGATTTTAGTTGCATATGAGAATGAAAAAGAAAATTACATAAAAAACGAATTAATAAAACTAAAAGAATTAAAACAAGAATTAAATTTAGCGATTATAATAGGTCCAGAAGGCGGATTAGAAGAAAAAGATGTAATGGTATTAAAAGAAAATGGAGCAAAAATTGTATCTTTAGGAAATAGAATTTTAAGAACAGAAACTGTGGCATTAAATATTTTAAGTGTAATCATGTATGAACTTGAAAATTAAATAAAAAGTACTATCTTACACAATACAAGGAGAAAGAAATGATAGAAACAAGTAATTCAGAAGAAAAAAAGAAATTAACAATAAAAGATATCTATAAAAATATAAACAATATAGTAACAGGAGATATATTAGCTAATCTTGCATATTCATCAATGATAATGTTATATTTTATGTTTTTTAACATACAATATGAAGCAGTATCTGAAATGATTTTAAATAAATATATTAATATTTCTAGTATTGCATTTTTAATCATTTCCATCATATTAATAGAAATTTCATATAAAAAAGAAAGTGATAATATATTAATTTACGCTTTAGAATTTTTAGTATTGGCTATATTTACATTATTAATCAAACATATTCCGAAATTACTGAATTGTGGTACACAAACATATATATTGATAGGTTCCTATTTATTTGCCATTTATTACATGTTAAAATCAACTATATTATATACCAAAGAAAAACAAGAAGATTTAAGAAAACTTAGTGATATAAAGGAAATTGTAAAAGATGAACCAATAAAAAAAGCAACAAAAAGAAAAAATAAAAAAACAGAAAAAGAAATGAAAGAAGAAGGAAATAAGTAAAATGATAAAAAGTATGACTGGATATGGGAAAAGTAGTTTGGCTGTGAATTCAAGAGAATATCAAGTTGAAATAAAAACAGTAAATCACAAATATATTGATGTAAATATAAAAATTCCCAAAATGATAAGTTATTTAGAAGAGGATATAAGAAAAGAAATTACAGCAAAAATTAAAAGAGGAAAAGTTGATTTAACAATAGGATTTGAAAATTACAGCAAAGACGGAAATCATGTAAGAATTAATACAAGTCTAGCAAAAATGTATATAGAGAATTTGCGAAGATTAGCAGAAGAGGAGAATCTTTCTTCAAACATAGAAGTAACAGATATTTCAAGATTGCCTGATGTACTAACGATTAAGAATGAATTAGATGAAAATCAGATTAGAGATGAATTACTAAGTGTTGTAAGAGATTCTATAAGTCAATTAATTGTTATGAGGGAAAATGAAGGTGCAAAAATATTTGAAGATATAAAATTCAAAATTAATCAAATAGAAAGTAAAGTTCAAGAGATTTTTACGCTTTCTACTGGACTTATTGAAGAATATGTAGTAAAATTAGAAACAAGAATAAGAGAATTATTAAAAACAGAAGACATTGATAAATCTAGATTAATGCAAGAAGTTATCATATATGCTGATAAGTGTTCTGTTGAAGAAGAAATTACAAGACTAAAAAGTCATATATTACAATTAAGAAATTTATTAGAAACGAATGAACCTACTGGAAAAAAGATGGATTTTTTAGTTCAAGAAATGAACAGAGAGACAAATACTATAGGATCAAAGGCAAATAGCCTTGAAATTACTAATAGAGTAGTAGACATAAAAACAATATTAGAAGACATAAGAGAACAAATACAAAATATTGAATAGAAAGGATGAAGTATATGCAATTAGTAAATATAGGATTTGGAAATATAGTGGCTGCAGATAAAATAGTAGCTATCGTAAGCCCAGAATCAGCACCTATAAAAAGAATGGTGCAAGAAGCAAAAGATGCTAAAACTGCAGTTGATGCTACATATGGAAGAAGAACAAGAGCAGTATTAATCATGGATTCAGGACATATCATACTATCTGCAGTACAACCAGAAACAGTAGCAGGAAGAGTTGATAAAGATATTTCAACACAATCAACAGATATGAATTAAAAATAAAATGGAGGTCAAAAAGATGATAATAAAACCAACTGTACAAGAATTATTAAAAAAAGCTAAAAATAGATATGAATTAGTTATTGCTACTTCAAAAAGAGCTAGACAAATTGCAGAGGGAGCAGAAGTAAAAACAACCGTAAAAGAAGAATCACCAGTTACACTTGCTGCAAATGAAATAGCAGAAGGAAAAGTAGAAATAATTGAACCTAAAGAAGCAATTGATGAGGCAGAAGATATTAAGAATGAAGAAAATAAAAATGAAGAATAAGAGGTAAATTTAATGAAGAAAAAAAATATAATATCACTTGCTGGAGATTTAGCTTCTGGGAAAGGTACAGTTTCAGAAATTTTAATTAAAGATTTAAATTATGGAATTTATAGGAATGGTGAATATGCAAGAAAATTAGCTAAAGATATGGGGCTAGACATTACAAGCTTTAATGAATATTTAGGAAAGCATCCTGAAATTGATTTGCAAATAGAAAAAAGTGCTGCAGAATATGCTAAGAATCATGATAATTTCATAATAGATGCGAGATTAGGATGGTATGCTGTGCCAGAATCTTTTAAGGTCTATCTTAAAGTAGATATAAATGTAGCTGCTAAAAGAGCTTTTAATGACGCTAAAAGGAAAAAGACAGAAAGTTTTGCGACAGTCGAAGAACAAAAAGCAGATCTAGAAAAAAGGTTTAGATTAGAAAATGAAAGGTATTGGAAATTATATAAAGTTCATAAAGAAGATATGTCAAATTATGACTTTGTACTAGACACAACAGATCTAACTCCTGAGCAAACTGCTGAAAAAATCAAAGAAGCTTATTTAGCTTGGTTAAAGAGTTAAAAACGTGATTTCATCACGTTTTCTTTATTTGTTTAAAAAAATGTTTTTTATTATTAAAATAATGAAAAATTTCTAAAGATATGATAAAATAAACACGAAAAAAGATGAAGGAGAAAATATGATAGCAGAAGTAGTCATTAATCGAACAGCAAGAAGATTAAATCGAACATTTGATTATAAAATTCCAAAAGATTTAGAAGAACTTATTGTAATCGGGAGTACTGTTTTAGTTCCATTTGGAAAAGCAAGTCATTTAGTAGATGGTTATGTTATTGGTATAAAAGAAAATACAACATATGAAGTAAAGGAAATTGCAAAAATAGAACATAATCTAACAGAAAAACAAATAGAACTAGCAACATGGATGTCAAAAAGGTATTTTTGTAATGTATCAGATTGTATCAAGCAAATGTTAGCACCAGGAACTAAGAACAAAAGTACAGATAGAGGCGTGCAAGATAAAACAATTCATGCAGTCTATCTAAAAAAAGATATAGAAGCAATAGAATTGGATATTGAAACAGGAAAAATAAAATCAGAAAAGCAAAAAAGGATTTTACTATTTTTAAAAAATAATGAAGGAACTACTGTATCAGAAATAGAAATGCTTACAGGTGGAACAAGAGCAATTGTAAAAACTTTAGAAAAAAATGGATATGTAGAAATCGTAGAAAAAAAGGTTGAAAGAAATCCTTTAGCAAATAAACAAATACCAAAAACAACAAATTTAAAATTAACAGATGAACAAGAAAATGCTTTTAAAGCTATATCAACATCTATGGATAAAAATGAATATAAGGAATTTTTAGTATATGGAGTAACTGGTTCCGGCAAAACAGAAATCTATTTACAATTAATAGGAGAAGCTTTAAAAAATAATAAAACCGCAATTGTATTAGTACCAGAAATTTCTTTAACACCTCAAATGATAGATCGATTTATTGCAAGATTTCATAAAGAAGAGATTGCAGTTTTACATAGTAAATTATCTATTGGAGAAAGATTTGATGAATGGAATAGAATAAAAGAAAATAAAGCCAAAATCGTGATAGGGGCTAGGTCAGCAATATTTGCTCCTATGCAAAATGTAGGAATTATCATTATTGATGAAGAACATGATAGTTCTTATAAATCAGAAGCGGTACCGAAATATGATGCAAAGGAAATTGCAAATAAAATTGCACAAGAAAGTAATTGCCCATTAGTATTAGGAAGTGCGACTCCAGATATAAATACCTATTATCATTCGCTAAAGGGAAAGATTGAATTATTAGAATTAACGAAAAGGGCAAACCACTCTAATCTACCAGAAGTAGAAATTGTAGATTTAAAAATGGAATTAGCAAATGGTAATAGATCCATGTTAAGTGTAAAATTACATGATGCCATTGAGCAAAACTTAAAAGAAAAAAGGCAAACAATCCTTTTTTTAAATAGAAGAGGTTTTTCAACATTTATCATGTGCAGAGAATGTGGTTATACAGTAAAATGTAAAAATTGCAATATTAGTATGACATATCATAAAACAGAGAATAAGCTAAAATGTCATTATTGTGGTTATGAAGAACCTGTTGTTACTATATGTCCAGAATGTCATAGTACGAAAATAAGGTATTTTGGAACAGGAACACAAAAATTAGAGCAAGAAATCAATAAGATTTTTCCAGATGCGAAAACAATTAGAATGGATATAGATACAGTAACCAAAAAAAATTCCCATGAAGAGATTTTAAATAAATTTAGAGATGAAAATATAGATATTCTAATAGGTACGCAAATGGTAGTGAAAGGACATCATTTTCCTAATGTAACATTAGTTGGAGTAATTGCAGCAGATAGTAGTTTAAATATAGATGATTATAGAGCAAATGAAAGAACATTTCAAATCTTAACACAAGTAGCGGGAAGAGCAGGAAGAGAAAAATTACCAGGAAAAGTAATCATACAAACCTATAACCCTGAAAACTTTAGTATTGTATGTGCAAAAGAGCAAAATTATCATATGTTTTTTGATACAGAAATTGCCTTACGAAAACAGTTGAAATATCCACCATTTTGCGATATAATATTAATTGGATTTAATAGTTTGTTAGAAAAAGAAATTATAGAAGTTTCAGAAAAAGTTTATAGTTACTTAAAAAAGAATTTAGATAATGAAGAATTTCAAGTATTAAAACCAATGCCATCACCAATAGATAAAATACAAAATCGATTTAGATGGAGAATTATCATAAAAGGAAATATGACAAATAAAGCAAATGAAATATTAAATGATTGCTTGAAAAAAATATTTGAAAGTAATTATAAAAATACAAGAGTTTCTATAGATGTAAATCCAAATAGTATGATATAAAACTTAAAAAGTTATAGAGAGGGGAATATACAAAATGGCAATACGAATAATAAGATTAGAAAAAGATGAGATACTAAGAAAAAAATCAAGAGAAGTAGAAGTGATTGATGATAAAATACAAACATTAATTGATGATATGATAGATACTATGTATAAATATAATGGTGTAGGTTTATCTGCTGTACAAGTAGGCGTATTGAAACGAATCGTTGTTATTGACATAGAAGACGATACAGGAGTAAAAGTCCTAATTAATCCTAAAATATTAAAAACAAAGGGTGAACATGAAGTAGAAGAAGGATGCTTAAGTTTCCCAAACCAATATGCGAAATTGGTTAGACCTAAAGAGGTTACTGTGGAAGCCTTAGATAGAGATGGCAAAAAGATAATAATAAAAGCGAAGGATTTATTAGCACAAGCTATATGCCACGAATTAGATCATTTAGACGGAATCGTATTTACAGATAAAATGATACTAGGAACATTAGAACATGTTGAACCTGAACAGAAATAATATAATAAATTAAAAAAATATATTGTAAATAAAAAATTTTATTGATATAATGAACAAAAGATAAAAATGGAGGTAAAATTGATGAAAAAGATTGATAAAAAGAAAAAAATTATATTTTTAGCAATTCTATCAATAATAGTGATAGGAATAATTGTAGCAAGTATAATAATATCCAATAATAAGAATACGAAACAAGACAATTTAAAGAAAATTTATGATCGTCTTTTAGCAAGCCAAGAATACTCATTCAAAATGGAAAAAAATGATAGTAATAAAATAATTATGGCCAAAAAAGATAATCAAACAGTAATTGACCAATATTCAGAAGATGGGGGACATCTAACAACATTAATAAAAGATGGAAATACCTATTTAATTTATCATGATAGAGAAGAATATTATTTATATGAGAATAATAATATAGAACAAAATATTTTAACAGATGGTATAAAAGAAGTGGTAGATAGAGATTACACAATAGGAAAAGAAGAAGTAAATGGCAAAAAATATTATTATGAAGAATATACAGGTAGTACAATATTTATGGCAATAACAGCTTTAAATATAAATTCAGAAGATGTAAAGACAAGATTTTACTTTGATAAAGATAATAATCTTATATATATGAAAACGACTTATGATGATAGTGCTGAACTACTAAATGTAGAAATATCAGATACTGTTGATAATTCGCTATTTACAGTACCAACAAATTATGCGGAAAACTAAAGAATGGTTATTGAATGTTTTCAAATAAGATAGTATATATCCTTATTTGAAACTTTAATATATATAAAATTTCAAAAGAAGGAGTGAAAAAATATGTCAGTTAAATTCGTACTTAACGAAACATCATATTTTGGGAAAGGAGCAAGAGAAGAATTACCAGGAGAAATTCAAAAAAGAGGATTTCATAAGGTATTAGTTGTAACAGATAAATCATTAGCAGAATGTGGAGTAACAGCAAGAGTAACAGAAGTATTAGATAAAGCGGGAATTGCTTATGAAGTATATTCAGAAGTTAAACCAAATCCTACAATCAAAAATGTAACTGATGGTGTTGAAGTTTGTAGAAACTCTGGAGCAGATGTTATCGTAGCAGTAGGAGGAGGTTCAAGTATAGATACAGCAAAAGGTATATCAATTGTAATGACAAACCCAGATAGAGCAGATATTGTATCACTAAACGGTGCATCAAATACTGTAAATAGAGGAATGCCAATTATCGCATTACCAACAACATCTGGAACAGCTGCTGAAGTTACAATAAATTATGTTATAACAGATGAAGAAAGAGAAATCAAAATGGTATGTGTTGATCCAAATGATATTCCTATTTTAGCAATTGTTGATTCAGATTTAATGGCATCTATGCCAAAATCAATTGCAGCATCTACAGGAATGGATGCATTAACACATGCAGTTGAAGGATATATCACAAAAGCACATAACACAATGTCAGATATGTTCCATATGGAAGCAATAAAATTAATATTCAAATATTTGCCAGCAGCTGTTAATGAAAAAGATGAAGAAGCAATAGAAAAAATGGGATTAGCACAATATATAGCTGGAATGGGATTCTCAAATGTAGGATTAGGAATCGTACACTCAATGGCTCATCAATTAGGAGCTGTATATGATACACCACATGGAATGGCAAATGCAATATTACTTCCAACAGTAATGAGATTTAATGGAGAAGATCCAGCTACAGCACAGAGATTTAGAGAAATCTTAATGAATATAGGTAGACCAGATGCAGAACATCTAAATGACCAAGATGTTATCAATACATTTGTATGGATGATTTCAGAATTATCAAAATCAGTTGGAATTACACAAAGAGTAAGAGATGTAGGAGCTAAAGAAGAAGATTTTGAAATGTTGGCTGATAAAGCTATGCAAGATCCATGCAAACCAGGTAATCCAAGAGAGGTTTCTAAAGAAGATTTTATTGAATTATTTAGAAGAGCATTTTAATAAATGACCGAGAAGTTTTTCTCGGTTTTTATATTACGGGCCTTTAACATAGCTGGGGTCTTCCTATGGGTCTTTGTCTTCAAATATTAATATATTTACTTATTTATAAAAATAAAGAATAAAAATTTAAAAATTACTTGAATTTCATATGATTTTGTGAGATAATAAAAAAGTAAGTATAAAAAACGAAGAAAAAGAGGAGTACATTTATACTATTTGTAGAGAAAAGAAGCCTTAGGCTGAAAGCTTCTTAAATAAAGGTAAATGGAAGGTAGCTTTGGAGTTGATATTCAGAAGTAATAGTAAGAATATCCGCATGGTTAGCGTTAAAAACTTGAGAGATGTTATTAGAAATAATAATAATTAAGGTGGTACCGTGAGATATAAACTCGCCCTTTATATAGGGTGAGTTTTTTGATTTTGGAAGGGGAGAATTAGTATATGAAAAATAAAATTATAGAAAAGTTAAAAAATAATAAAAAAATTATAATCTTTTCAATGCTTATACTAATAATAGCAATCGTATGTTTTATCATATTATTAAAAACAGATGTTAGAAATTATCAAGAAATAGAATTATCTCAGTTATCAGAATTAAACAATGGTGTAGAACCTGATATTTTAATTGATAATAAAGATAATTTACCAGTTGCAATAATGGGGGCATACACTTTAGAAAAAGTTAAAAATTCAGAAGATGCAATACAATCTTTAGCGTGTTTAAAAAAGATATATGGTATACAAAATCCTCAAGATGAATTTTTTGTATATAATGAAAATGAATTTGGAGATGAAAAGATTTATAGATTAGGTCAAAAATACAATGGATACGAAGTCTATAGAAAGCAATTGATTGTAACAACTGATTTAAAAGGAAATGTAAAAAGTATATCTGGAGACTATGATAAAATTGAAAATGTTAATACAGAAGTGAAGATATCAGAAGAAGATGCAGAAAAAATTGTAAATGAAAAATATGAAAATATATCTCAACCAACTTCAACTGGTCTTCTAATTTATAATTTAGATGTAGAGACACCACATATAGCATATAATATTTATGGTTTTAATGAGGAAGAAAGTTTATCAATATTTATTGATGCTATAACGGGAGATATTTTAGGAGATGAAATAGCGTCTTTTAATATACAGGGAACAGGGCAAACACATTCTGGAGAAACTGCAAGTTTTAATATTAAATCAAAAAATGATAAATACCAATTAATAGATGAAAGTAGAAATATTAAAATCATTAATAAAATAAACGATTATTTTATTACACAAGCCTATACTGTAGTGGAATCAGATACAACAAATTTTGATAATAAAGAAGCTGTAACATTAATGAATAATATAAGTAAAGTTTATGACTTCTATAATCAAAAATTAGGATTAAAATCTTTTAATGGTAATGGAAATATGGTGCTTGCTGAAATTAATGATAAAGATTCAAATAATGCAAGTTTTGCAAGAAATTTATACATAACTTTTAATGAATCAAATAATATGTTTTTCAGATTTGGTGCAGGTGATGGAGTAAACTATAAATCGTTTACAAATGGGCTTGATACAATAGCACATGAATATACACATGCTTATATTTATTGTGTGAATGGTGGATTTAAAAATGGAGAGATTGATGAAGCTTTTGCAGATGTTGTAGGAAATATTACAGAAAACTATTTAAGAGAAAAAGGCGAAATAAAATATTTTACAGAAAATGAAAATTTAACTTTTTCTGAAGATGAAAATTGGACAATAGGTGAAGATATCATCATAGGTAAGCAGGGATTTAGATCTATGGCAAATCCTGAGGACTATGATAACCCAAGCAAATACATGGGGGAATATTATACTAATGAGATAAATAGTAGCAATCGTTCTAAAGCAATTCACTCAAATTGTTGTGTTTTAGATAATGTTGCATATACTATGTGGAAAAATGGACTAACAACGGATGAAATATTATACTTATTTATGCTAACGCCTCAAAAAGTAGCATCAACTGCAAGTTATGCAGAAATATCACATATGATGATATCTTTAGCTAAGCAAAATTTTTCAGATAAATCAGACTATGTAAAATCAGCATTTGAGTTAGCAAATATTGCTATTATTGACAATACTACTTCCATTAAAGATGTAATAGATAAAGATTATAGCGGGGAAAATGATAATAATGAATATACATGGAAAGAATTATATAGAAAGTTTGTATTAACAAATGATTTTATTGATGATAATGTTGTCAATGAACCAGAACTATTAATCATGGATTTAGATTTTAATTATGTACCAGAATTAATATACAATACAGGAATAAAAACAGAAACAGGAGATACGATTTATCAGATATATACAGTAGAAAATAGTAAAGTAAAGCAAAAAGAAAGTAGTTTAGCATTAGAAAAAATAGAATTAGTATATGATAAAATAAGTAAAAGGTATTTTTGGGGATACAAATGCACAGATAATGAGGGATTATATGAAAGAGGCGTTATTAGAGGCTTAGGAAAAAATACTACATTCCAATTTACGAACAATGATAATAGTGAGTTTTCAGAAAGATATGTGCATATGGCAGATTGGAAAGAAATTTCGCAAAATGTTGTAAATTTTAATAATAATTATACAAGAGAACAAAGAAAAGAAAGTATTGAAAAGGCAATAGAAAATTATATATCCAATACACAAATTACCAAAAATTATCCATATAATTCTACAGATACTACTGTTCCAAGTAATGAGCAAACAACCAATAATACTACAACAGGGCAAAATAACACTTCTACAAATACATCTAATACACTAAATTATACTCAAAATGAAGAATGGATAGAAATATATAATAAAAACCAATATTTAAATATATTATATACTGCTGATGTTAAAGATGTAGAGCTATTAGTATTGGATTTAAACCATGATGGAGTTCCAGAAATAATAACTCCTAGTATATATTATTATATAGAAGATAATAAAGTGTACTCTTCAAATAGTAGTGGTTCATTCTTTGAAGATTTAGATGAAATACAAATAAAAATTTTCAATGGAACAAATCAATATTTTTATTCTTATCAAGGTGATGTAAATACATATTCTCTTCTTGAGTCATATGGATTTTATGATCCTTTTGAAGATTTTTATATTAAATTTTCGAAAAGAAAAAATTATAATTCAAGTTCAGATAGCTGCTATTTTATATCTGGAAACATCATTATAAAATCTGCAATTAAAGGTGGATATACAGGAGAAGCAGAATACGAAAAAGAAAAAAGTAAATATACAAAATATCAAACAGATAATGTGAAATCTATGACTGTAACGAAAAAATGGACTTTAAAAGAAGCCTATGAACAATATAGACAAGTTAAGAAGTTTCTTTATTAAAATATAAGGAAAAATAAATTAAAGGAGGAAAAAATATGAGTGAACACAAATTAAGAGATAAGTATAATCCAAAAGAATTTGAAGAAAAACTATATGAGGAATGGGAGAAAAATGGTTATTTTAAACCATCTATGGATAAAAGCAAAGAAAGTTATTGTATTATGATGCCACCACCAAATGTAACTGGAAAATTACACATGGGACATGCATTAGATGATACCATGCAAGATATTTTAATAAGATATAAAAGAATGTGTGGATATAATACTTTGTGGGTGCCAGGAACAGACCATGCAGCCATAGCTACAGAAGTAAAAGTAGTAGAAAAAATGCAAAAAGAAGAAGGATTAACAAAAGCTGATATAACAAGAGAACAATTTTTAGAAAGAGCATGGGCATGGACAAAAGAATTTGGTGGAACAATCCAACAACAACAAAGAAAACTAGGATGTTCATGTGATTGGAACAGAAGTAGATTCACAATGGATGAAGGTTTGTCAGATGCGGTTCTAGAGCAATTTGTAAACCTATATAATAAAGGATTAATCTATAAAGGAACAAAAATGATAAATTGGTGTCCATCTTGTCATACATCCATATCAGATGCAGAAGTAGAATTTGAAGAACAATCATCACATTTATGGCATATTCGATATAAAATAAAAGATGATGATAGATATGTGATTATTGCAACCACTAGACCTGAAACGATGTTAGGAGATACAGCCGTAGCAGTTCATCCAGAAGATGAGAGATATAAAGATATCATAGGAAAAAAATGTATATTACCAATTATGAATAAAGAAATTCCTATCATAGCAGATGAATTTGTAGAAAAAGAATTTGGAACAGGATGTGTAAAAATTACACCTGCACATGATATGAATGATTATCAAGCAGGATTAAGACATAACCTAGAAATTGTAGAAGTATTTGATGATAGTTCTATTATGGGAGATTTAGTACCAGAATATAAAGGTCTAACAACACTAGAAGCAAGAAAATTAATTGTTAAAAAATTAGAAGAAATAGGTGCGTTAGTAAAAACAGAAGACTATACCCATAATGTTGGAAAATGCTATCGTTGCCACAATACAATAGAACCAAGAATATCTGAACAATGGTTTGCGAAAATGAAAGAACTTGCAGAACCTGCAATAAAAGCAGTAAAAGAAGAAGATATTAAATTTATCCCAAAAAGATATGAAAAAATATATTTTAACTGGATGGAAAATATACAAGACTGGTGTATATCAAGACAATTATGGTGGGGGCATAGAATACCTGCATATTATTGTGAAGAATGTGGACATATTAATGTATCTAAAACAGCTCCTGAAAAATGTGAAAAATGTGGTTGTACAAAGTTACACCAAGATGAAGATTCATTGGATACATGGTTTAGTTCCGCATTATGGCCATTTTCAACATTAGGATGGCCACATGATACAGAAGATTTAAAGACGTTTTATCCTACAAATGTATTAATTACTGGTTATGATATCATATTCTTCTGGGTAGCGAGAATGATATTTTCAGGATTAGAATGTATGAAGCAAAAACCATTTCATGATGTTTTAATACATGGTATCGTAAGAGATAGTCAAGGTAGAAAAATGTCTAAATCTTTAGGAAATGGTATTGATCCATTAGAAGTTATTGAACAATATAGTACAGATGCGTTAAGATTTTCATTGATTTTAGGAATATCACCAGGAAATGATATAAGATATATTCCGGAAAAATTAGATCAAGCTTCAAATTTTGCAAATAAATTATGGAATGCAGCAAAATTTGTATTAATGAATTTAGATGGAATAAAAGAGTTACCAAGAATAGAAGATATTCATTTAGAAACTTTAGAATATGAAGATAAATGGATTTTATCAAAATTAAATACACTAATCAAAGAAATTAGAGATAATTTAGATAGTTATGAACTTGGTGTAGCTACTCAAAAGATTTATGATTTTATTTGGAATGAATTTTGTGATTGGTATATAGAAATTGTAAAGTCTAGACTATATGGAGAAAATGCAGAAAGCAAATTAAATGCTCAAATTGTTTTAAATACAGTATTAACAAATAGTTTAAAATTGTTACATCCTATTATGCCTTTTATAACAGAAGAAATTTATTTACAATTATATAATATAGATGAGAGTATCATGATTTCAAAATTCCCAGCATATGATTCTAAATTTAATTTTGAAAAAGAAGAAAGTCAAATTGAAAAACTTAAAGAAATTATTGTTGGAATTAGAAATTTAAGAGCAAACTTAAATGTCCCACCTTCAAAAAAATCAGAATTAATATTTGTTACAAATAAATATAGTGACTTAATTAATCAATCACAAAACTTTTTGAAGAAATTAGGCTATAGTGAAAACATAAAAGTTCAAGCTAATAAAGATGGTATTGCGCCAAATGCGATGTCAATTATAACTGATGGACTTGAAGTGTATATACCATTTGAAGAGTTAGTGGATATTGAAGAAGAAAGAAAAAGACTTGAAGATGAAAAGAAAAAAGTTCTTTCAGAAATAGAAAGAGCAACAAAAATGTTATCAAATCCTGGTTTTATCAATAAAGCTCCAGAGTCAAAAATAAATGAAGAGAAAGAAAAACTTATAAAATATCAAGATATGTTAAAAAGTATTGAAGAAAGATTAAAATAAGAAAATTTTATGAAAAACTTGACTTTAATTAATGCCCTGTTATAAAATTTATTTATAAAAGAGCATTAATTAAATAATAAATAAAAGGAGAAAACAAATGAAAAATATGAAAGGTATAACTTTAATTGCATTAGTTGTAACCGTAATAGTCCTACTAATTTTAGCAGGAATATCCATATCTGTCTTGACAGGAAATAATGGAATAATTAATCAATCAAAAGAAGGAAAAGATCAGACAGAAATAGAAGAAGAAAAGGAAATGATAAATACCTCTGTCGCTCAAGCTATTGATGATGCGGCATTAGGAAATCTAAAAAAAGATGTACTTCAAAATAAGTTGGATGAAAATACAGGTACAGGAAAAACTGAAGTACTAGGTAATGAAAACTTAATGGTAGTTAAATTTATAGAAACAAATAGATATTACGAAATAGATGGAGATGGAAAGATTACTGGCCCAAAAGAACTTGCTAGTGATAATAATGCGGGGGACATAAGCAAAGGTGGACAGTTTGATGGAAGTGAAGATAAGCCATTTCAAATAAATTGCATTGAAGATTTAGTTGCTTTTTCAATAATGTCTAATGGTGGAAATGAAGATCTTAATATTCAAAGTAATAATTTTCCTGGTCAATATGTTAACTTAATGAGGTCTTTGGATTTTCAATCAATATTCTCCTATAATGATTATAAATCTAAAGAATTTGGCGATTTGAATAATGATGGAACAATAGAAGGTATAATGGCAGAATTAACCAATACAACTGAAGGATGTATGGGATTTACTCCTATAGGAGATTTTAGAGGTATTTTGAATGGAAAAAATAATAGTATAGAAAATCTATATGAAAATCGTACAGGTAAAAGTGGGCTATTTGGAACAACAAGTTCAGGGGTAATATTGAAGGACTTAACAGTTACAGGAAAAATTATATCAACTAATTATAAAGTTGGAGGAATTTGTGCCGAAGCTAATGATGCAACAATCATCAATTGCCATAATAAAATAGAAATTATACAAAGTGGTAAAATATCTTCTCAAAATCCCAGAACAGGTGGTATTGCAGGTGAAGCATGGGGAGATACGTTAATAATAGATTGTAGTAATGAAGCGAATATTGAGAGTGACTCAGCAGTTGGTGGAATTGTTGGTGTTGTCGATGGAAAAGTCATAAATTGCTATAATTCCGGTAAAATAACTGGAAAACTTGGAGCAACTTATGGTGCTGTTGGTGGAATAGCAGGATATTCCACAGGTGCAGAAATATATAATTGTTTCAATACAGGAGAGATTACAAATCAGAATACAGGAAATAATGTATATGCAACTGCAGGTGGCATAATAGGAAATTCAGGACAAGTAGGAACAAATTGTAAGGTAATAAATTCATACAATATTGGAAAAGTTAATTATACAAAAGAAGGATATGGAGGAATTGTTGGAGGATATTGGTATTATAATACTGATAATACTGCTACATTAAATAATACGTATTATCAAGAAGATGCTGATTTACTAGGTTATGCAAAATTTTCAGCAGCTCAAGGAGTAGAGAAAAAAACACGAGAGTATATGCATTCAAACGATTTAGTTTTAAAACTAAATGATTATATAGAAAATAATACAGATGGAATAGATACATCTGAATGGAAAAAATGGAAACTAGGTGAAAACAATTATCCTATTTTTGAGTAATTTTCTTACAACCTTAAATTTTTTATATTTAAGGTTGTTTTTTGGTTCTAAAACAGACAAACTCCGCATATTATAAGTTAGTATAGTATAGGGAGGAGAGCAAAAGATGATAGAAGAAAGAAAAAACGTTAACATGAATACGAATATAATTCAAAATTTAGTATTAGAAAATAGGAAAAAGTTAAATGTATCAGGTGTAAATGACGTATTAAGTTTTGATGACCAAGTAGTAATGGTAGATACAGAGCTAGGTTTATTAACAGTAAAAGGTGAGAATATTAGAATAAACAAATTGAGTTTAGATACTGCAGAAGTAATCATTGATGGCGACATTTCAAGTTTATCATATAGTCAAAATAAACAAGAAAAATCATCAGGAACATCTTTATTAGGTAAGATTTTCAAATAGGAAAGGCATAGTATGGTTCAAGATCAAACATATTTATTTTTAGTTTTTTCATTAACAGGAATAATGATAGGACTTTTATTCGATTTCTGTAGAGTTTTAAGAAAAAGTTTTAAAACTACTGATTTAATAACATGTATAGAAGACATTATATTTTGGATTTTAGCAGGAATTCTAATTTTATATAATATTTGGTACTTTAATAATGGAGAAATCCGTTTATTTATTATTCTAGGCATAATAATGGGAACAATAATCTATATATTAACATTAAGTAATATAGTGGTAAAAATATTTTCTATATTCATGAATTTTTTAAAAAATATCATAATACAATTATTCAAAATTTTAGAATTACCTTATAAACCAATAGTATTGATTTATAAGAAAATATGTGTTATAATAACAAATATAGTCAAAAAAATTGTAAAAAAGCGGAAAAAACTTAATTAATTTCTCAAATAAAAAAGGGAAATTAGAAAAAAATGGAGAATAATATATTATATAGTTATTTTATATAAAAAGATGAAAGAAATTGGAGATACTTATGAAAAAAAACAAATTATTTAGAAACTTAATGATAATTGCATTTATTGTCTGGGCAGTTGTAATTATAAAACAACAATTCAATATATCACAATATAAAAGTGAATTAGAAACTTTATCATCAAAAATAGAAATTGCAGAAGACGAATTAAATCAAAATAAAAAAGAATTAGAAGAAGAAAATGCAAATATAAATTCATCAGAATATATAGAAAAATTAGCACGTGAAAAACTAGGAATGTATTTACAAAATGAAAGAGTTTATGTCGATAGTAACATGTAAAATCCTTAAAACACATTCAAGTTTTAAGGATTTTTTATTTTATAAATAGTATTAGTTCTTTAAAAAAATCCAAGAAATTTAACATAAAAAATAAATAAAATAATAGGAGGTAGTTTATGTCAGAATTAGAAAATATGACATTATTAGAATTGAGAAATTTTGCAAAAGAAAGGAACATAAAAAACATTTCAAAATTAAAAAAAGAAGAGTTAATCTCATTACTACAACAAATTGAAAAGGCTTCAGAGCCTTCAAAAAGAAATGATAAAGTAGAAAAAGAAGTACAAAGAGAAATAAGATATGACGAAAATGATGAAGAACAATTAGAAGTAGGAGATTCCGTTATTGATTACAAGGTAACTAATGAAGATGATGAAATAGTAGAGGGAGTATTAGAAGTATTGCCAGATGGATATGGATTTTTAAGAGGAGATAATTATTTATCAAGCCCAAAAGATGTTTACATATCACCTGTTCAAATAAGAAGATTCAAATTAGATACAGGAGATATTGTAAAAGGGATTTCTAGATGTAAAGAAGGAGAAAAATTTCCATCATTGATTTTCGTTGGTGAAGTCAATGGAGAACATCCAGAAAAAGCAGCAAAAAGAAAGAGATTTGATGAATTAATACCAATACATCCAGAAGAAAGATTAAAATTAGAAACAACTACAACAGAATATGCTATGAGAATCATAGACTTAATCTCACCAATTGGTAAAGGACAAAGAGGGATGATTGTAGCACCACCAAAAGTTGGAAAAACAACACTATTGAAGAAAATTGCAAATAGTATATCTATAAACAATCCGGAAGTAGAACTAATTGTATTACTTATAGATGAAAGACCAGAAGAAGTAACAGATATGAAACGTTCTATAAAAGGACAAGTCATCTATTCTACATTTGATGAAATGCCTGAGCACCATGTTAAAGTAGCAGAAATGGTAATTGAAAGAGCAAAGAGAATCGTTGAACACAATAAGGATGTAGTTATATTACTTGATAGTATAACAAGACTTGCTCGTGCTTATAACTTAGTAATGCCTTCATCAGGTAAAACATTATCAGGAGGACTTGATCCAGCAGCTCTACATAAACCTAAGAAATTCTTTGGAGCAGCTAGAAATATTGAAGATGGTGGAAGCCTAACAATATTAGCAACAGCTTTAATAGAAACAGGTAGCAGGATGGATGATGTTATTTTTGAAGAATTTAAAGGTACTGGAAATATGGAAGTTCATTTAGATAGAAAACTATCTGAAAAGAGAATATTCCCAGCTATTGATATAAATAAATCAGGAACCAGAAGAGAGGACTTATTATTAACAAAACCTGAAATGGAAACCGTTTTTGCATTAAGAAAAGCTTTAAATAGTTTACCAGTTGCCGAAGTTACTGAACAAATAATATCTCAAATGACACAGACTAAAAATAATGAAGAATTTATTATAAGAATGGATTCTTATTTAAGAAATTATAAAAATTAAAAATTGTAGAATAAAAGATGGGGAGCTTTATAAGCTCCTTATTTTTGACAAGTTTTTAATAGAAGAGGGAGTATATAAAACAATATTTCTTAATAAATAACATTGCACAAAATCAAAGTTTTGTGCAAAAAGGAGTTGGACCAATATATAAAACAGCCATAAATCTTTACTTCTACTAATTCAAGGCTTTTGACTGCTTTATAGCTATTAATATTCTATTATATATCTTTATTTTCTTATTATATCTATATTATATTCATTATTATTATAATCTTTGTTATTATCTTTATATCAATATTTTTATGA